>JBBSTS010000244.1:0-3063 GCA_038235675.1 Myxococcota bacterium
GCGAGCCTAAGGGTGCCGTCGACCCACGCAGCGGCGAGGCGCGCGCGCCCATCGACCCCCGCACGGGGAAGCCGCTGCTGCCGGCCGACCCGCGCGGCGGCGAGCCTAAGGGTGCCATCGAGCCGCGCAGCGCTCGACCGCAGGCCCCGGACGCTCGGCGCTCCGACATCCCGCCGGCTGGCGCCGACGACGCCGAGCCGAGCGTTGCCCCGCCGCAGGACGGCTTCGAGGCCGCGCCAGCGCGCCGCCCCGCCGCCGCGGCGCGCGCTGGCCTGGGCCAGCCGACAGTGGACAGCCAGGGGCGCATCCGCTTCGGCCAGGCCAGTGCGCCGCCGCCGCGCCCCGGCGCCGACGCCTACGAGGCCCCGGCCGCACGCCTCACCGCTGCCATCGCCTCGGGGCCCAGCGTCGCCGACGGCCGCGGTGCGGCCCTCACCGCCCGCCTGCTGCCGCCCGAGGTGGGCCGTGCCAGCACCCTATTGACCTCCGTCGCCCGCGCCCAGGTGCCGGCCACCGGCCAGCGCGCCACCCTGAATTTGCTGCGCCGTGAGCCGCAGAACCTCGAGGCCGCGGCGCAGGTGGACGACTTCGTCAAACAACCCAGCGTCGGCAAGCTGCCGAGCTTTGCGCGCGGCGCCGCCACCGCGGTGCTGGCGCGGGGCCAGGCCACCCCGGAGCTGGGGACGGGCCTAAAGTCGATCGCTTCGGACTCCACCTTCGTGCGCCAGAGCAACGCCAACAAAAACAGCCTCTTTCGTGCCCTGCAGGAGGGCCACCCCGCCGATTTGCGGGCGCTGACCGACAAAACGCTGCTGGTGCTCCAGAACCCGCAGTTTCCCCAGCGCGAGGGACAGGTCAAGCGGCTGCTCAGCGAGCTCGGTGCCCAGGCCAGCAAACGCCAGGCAGAAGGCATCGACCCGGACGCGCTCATCGCCAGCGCGAAGCAGAGCGGCCTGCCGCAGGCGCCGACCCTGGTGGCCACCTCCGAGCTGCAGGGCGACGCGCTGCTCAAGGCCAAGGGCCAAAACACCGCCGCCCTGGTCAACTTTTACAACGGCATCGAACATCACTACCGCAAGATCGAAAAGACGTTGAACAGCGCCCGCTACTTCGAGCAGGTCAACCTGCTGCCCACCGAGCTGCGTGCCGCCGAGCACCCCGACGTGAGCGCGCTAACTCCCGAGGAGCTCAACTTTGCCCAGGAGCGTCGCGCCTCCTCGCAGCTGCGCTTCAAGCAGGTGGGCAGCTTGCTCAACAACAAGATGCAGGAACTCGCCGGCAGCCGCATCTCGCGCTCCGAGCTCGCCACCCGCAAGTCACAGCGCCTGACGCGGGCACGGCAGCCGCGCTACTTCACCCCCGCGAGCGGCCGTGGCGGCCTGCGACCGCCGCTCGGCGACGAGGTTGGCCCCTCGCGGGCGCCGATCGGTGGCCGCGTCCCAGCCTTGTCGGCGCGCTCGGCGGCGACGTCCGCGGCGACACCACGCCACATCGCCGCGGCGGCGACCGGCGACGGCCTCGACCAGCTGCTGGCGCAGCTGCCGGCAAACCTTTCCCCGTCGGCGCGCCTGCAGCGCGCCACCCAGCTGCTCTCGTCGCGCTGGGAAAGCGAAATGCAGGCGGTCAAGGCGCGCATCCTGAGCGAGGCGGGCGAGGCGTTGGCGCCGCAGCCGTCGCCGCTGCCGGCCGTCGCCATGCCTGCGTCGCGCGCCGCCAAGGCGCCGCAGGCCCCCACCGACGGCTATGGGATCCCGCGCGCCCTCGATCGCGATTTGGGCGGCGCTCAGCCAGCGCGGGTGGTCAAGGCGCCGTTGTCGAGCGCCGCCGCCGATCCTGCCGAGGCGCCGGAGGTCACGGCGATCCACAGCCGCAACGTTTTGCGCCCCGGCACCGCGGTGCGCAGCCCGCAGGTTCTCTTTGAGCTGCCTTGGAAGCAGCTGAGCAAACCTGAGGCGGCCCTGTTGCGCAACCTGGGCTGGAACGCACCGATGTGGGAGACCCGCAACCAGCCGCGGGCCAACTGGCCCAACAGCATGCAGCTGCCGATCGCCAGGCAGCGCGCCAAAGAGCGCCAGTCCATTCGCCTGCTGGGTTTCTCGGACGAGCAGTGGGACCGCTTCGTCGCCCAAGTGACGGGGCGCTAGGTGGACTTGTGCAGCCCCAAGAGCAGGCGCGCGCGCTGCACCCAGGCAGCGAACTCGGCGGCGCCCTCGCCCAGGTTTAAAACGCTCTTCAGGTCGTTCAGGCCGGCGTCGAGGTTGCCGGAGAGGATGTAGCTCTCGCCGCGGTAGACGAAGCTGACGACGTCGCGCTCGTCGTTGGCGATGGCCATGTCGTAGCTGGCGATGGCCTCGGCGTAGTCTTTGAGCTGTTGGTTGACCGCCCCCAGGGCGCGCCAGTAGTGCGAGGTGTAGGGGGCATAGGCGGTGAGGCCGGCGAAAATGTCTTTGGCGGCGTCGTACTTGCCGTAGGTGAAGAAGTTGTAGCCGAGGGCATAGATGGTCTCCATCTCCTCGTCGTTGATCCCCTCGAGCTCCTGCAGGGTGATCAGGCCGTTCATGAAGCCGTGGATCATAAATTCAAGGTACTGCGCTGCAGTCTGCTCAATTTCGACGAATTGACCCATGCCCGCGATTATAGAGCAACGCCTGCGGCGGCGCTATCCTTCGACGAGGCAGCGGGTGCCCCACAGCCGGTCGTGCAGGCTGCGGCGCTGGGGGTCGAGCACCGCCCAATAAAATCCTGCCAAACAGGGCAAGGCCGACAGCAAACAGCCACAGCTGCGCCCCACGGCGCGCGCGACGCTCGGCCGCCCCGGCGTGCGCCCCACCAGCCGCAGGCCGGTGAGCCGGCGGCCCAGGGTACGGCCGCGTCGGCTGCCGACGTAGGCCTGCGCAAAGGCGCAGAGCAGGGCACAGAGCAAAGCGCGACCCGCGGTGCCAGGGTGGGCGTGGACCCACAGTGCGGCACGCTCGAGGCCCTTTGGATGGCCGGCGAAAAAATGCAGCCCGCGCAGCGTCCCCTCGGCGACGAGATAGGCGCTTGCCGCGGCGGCGGCGGCAA
>JBBSTS010000245.1:0-3060 GCA_038235675.1 Myxococcota bacterium
CCAGCGCTTCGAGGCCGGCAGGGTTGGTAAACTGCGCAAGTGTCAAGCGGCCGATCTGTGTATCGGAATTGTGGTCTAGCTCGCGGGCAGTGACCGTGCCGTCACGCCCCACCACCACCTGCGCCGCAGTCTGCGGCACGGTGATGGGCGGGTAGAGCAGCTGCCCGTCCGAGGTCACCATGCGCCCCTGCGCGTCGAGCTTGAACGAGCCGTCGCGGGTGTACTGCACGGTGCCGTTGGACTGGCTCACCTGGAAGAAGCCGCCCCCCTCGATCGCCAAATCCAGCGGCAGGTCGGTTTTTTTGATGTCGCCGACCGCAAAGTCGCGCAGGGTGCCCGAGGTGCGCACCCCCTGACCTATCTGAATGCCGGCGGGGATCTGCGTGCCGTCGAGGCTGGGGGTGCCGGCGGGGCGGATGTTTTGGTAGAGGACGTCTTGAAACTCCGCCCGACTGCGCTTGAAGCCAGCGGTGGAGACGTTGGCCAAGTTGTTGGCGATGACCGCCATGCGGGTTTCTTGTGCGTCCATGCCGCTGGCGGCGGCGCTCAATGCTCTGTCCATGGGTATCCCTTACCTTGTTGGCTCAGCCGAGTTGGCTGGCGGCTTTTTGTTCGGTGCCGTGGATCTGCTGAATCGAGCGGTTGTAACTTTCGTAGGCGCGCTGCACCTGAATGAGCTTGGTCATCATGGAGATGGCGTTGACGTTGGATTGCTCCAGCGCTCCCACCTCGATGGGGGTGTTGCCGCGTACCGGCTGGGCGCCGCCCAAATCCCACAGGCCGTGGCCTGCACGCTGCAGCTTTTGCGGGTCGTCGACGTTGACGACGCGCACGCGGTCCTGCATCGTTTCGCCCATCGGCGAGGCGCCGATGCCCGGCGGGGTTACGAACAGGCTGCCGAAGCTGTCGAAGCGCACGCGGGCACCGGGATCGACCCGCATCGCGCCGTTTTGACCCTGTACAAGCATGCCGTCGGCGTTTTGAATGTAGCCGTCGCCGCGCAGGGTGAAGGCGCCGTTGCGGGTGAGCATCTCGCCCTGTGGACCCTCGACGACGAAGAAGCCGTCGCCTCTGAGAGCCAGGTCCATGCGCCCCTGGGTATTCTTGAGCGTCCCCTGGCTGAAGTCGTGGAAGACCTCCGCCACCTGCACGTGGGCATTTTGTGCGTCGGTGTGGTTTTGCGCCAGCACTTCTTTGAACTGCACGCTGTCGCCTTTGAAACCCTGCGTCGAGACGTTGGCCAAGTTGTTGGCGATCACCTCCAACGCCTGCTCTTGAGCCACGGCGCCGGAGAGGGCGGTGTAGAGTCCTTCAGCCATCTTTGAGCCTCGCTTTGACCAGGACGCGCAGCTGCAGCGTCGCGGCGGACATGATTTGACAGATGCGGGATTCGGAAACTTCGAGAACTTTGCCTATCTGTCGCAAGGTTAAGTCCTCCATGTAGTAAAGGTGTAAAACTTGGCGCTGGCGCTCGCTCAATTCGTCGAGCGCAGCGATGAGCCGCTCGCGCACCTGCACCGAGCTGGCGCGTTCGAAGGGGCTGTCGTCGCCGGCGCACAGCCGGGCGCCCTCCTCGTCGAAGCTGCACACCCGCACCGGCATGAGTTTCTCCAGCTTGCCGTGCAGATCGGTGAGGCTGACCCCCAACGCCTGAGCCAATTCTTCTTCGCTCGGTACCGAGCCCTGGTCGTGGGTGAGGGTCTGGATGATCTGCTCGACCCGTTTGACCTCGGTGCGGGCGTCGCGCGCCATCATGTCGCCGCGGCGCAACTCGTCCAAAATGGCGCCCTTGACACGAAACTCGGCGTAGGAGGGAAACTGCGTCGCACGGGCTGGGTCAAAGCGCTGCATCGCTTCGAGCAGCCCCACCACGCCGGCGCTGATCAGATCGTCGAGGCAGACGTGCGCCGGCAGGCGGCGGCCCAAACGACGGGCGACTTTGTGGACCAAGGGGAGATAATGCACCGCACTTTGCGGCATGCTTGCCGGCGCGTCCGGCTGCAGTTGGGTGCTCATAGGTAATTGCCCATGGCGGCCATCGGTGGCGGCGGGAGCGGCGGCGGCGGCAAGTAGGCGGGGGCAGAGGCGGGCGCGGCGCGATCCTGGTGGATCAGGCGGCGCCAAAAGAGGCGGATCCCGCCGCTGTCGCCGCGCTGCGCTGCCCGCAGGCGCGCCGCCAGCTCGACGATGCTGCGGCTTGCCGGCGCCTGCGGCGTCCGCAAAAGCAGCGGCTCGGCGGCGCGGATGGAGGCGGAGACCGCCGGATCGTAGGGGACGTGGCCGAGGTACTGCGAGCTGACGTCCAAAAAGCGTTCGAACAGCTTGGCCAGGCGGGCGTAAAGCATCTCCCCTTCGCTGGCGTCGGTCACCATGTTGGCGACCACGTAGACGTGCTTGATGTTGGAGCGGCTGCGCAGCACCTTGACGAAGGAATAGCAGTCCGCCAGCGAGGTTGGCTCGGGGGTGGTGACCACCACCACCTGCTGGGCCGCAGCGGCGAAGGCGACGGCGTTGGCGCCGATGCCGGCGGCGGTGTCCACCAGGAGCACGTCGAAGCGGTCGTCCAGGGTGTCGATGCTGGAGAAAAGTCCGTACTGCTGCTGCTCGCTGAGGTTGGCGAGCTCGAAGCGCCCGTGACAGGCAGGCAGCAGGGTGACGTTGCCGGGAACCGGCAGCAGCGCCTCCTCGATGCGCGCGCTGCCCCCAAGCACGTCGAGGACGGTGTGCTGCGGCGTCACCCCAAAGGTGAAGTCGAGGTTGGCCAGGCCCAAATCGCCATCGAGGGCCAAGACCCTTGCATCTTGCTGCGCCAAGGCGACCGCCAAATTGGTGACCAGGGCGGTCTTGCCGGTGCCGCCCTTGCCGCTGGCGACGGCGACCACCTGCACCGGCTGCGGCCGCGGCCCCGAGCGCTCACAGCTGCCCTCGGCGCCGCGCCCCTGTGACCACGCCCGCAGGGTCTCGGCCTGGTCGCGCCGTCCCCCCTGCATCATGGCCCCCACGCCGCAGCGGGACGGGCGCCGGCAGCGCTGAGGCGCGCGCCGGCGGGCAGCGCCGTCG
>JBBSTS010000246.1:0-3040 GCA_038235675.1 Myxococcota bacterium
GGGCATCAGGAAGGGCTTGTCGGTGACGCGGACCGGCTCGGGAATGTGGGTGTCGAGCGCCTCCATCAGGTTCTTCAATGCCTCGACGCCGTCCGCCTCACCGCGGATGGCCTTGATGGCGCTGCCGCGGATGACGGGGATGTCATCGCCGGGGAACTTGTACTCTTTGAGCAGGTCGCGCACTTCCAGCTCAACCAGGTCCAGCAGCTCCGGGTCGTCGACGACGTCGACCTTGTTCAAGAAGACGACGATGTGCGGGACGTTGACCTGGCGCGCCAACAAGACGTGCTCGCGGGTCTGCGGCATCGGACCGTCGGCGGCCGAGACCACCAGGATCGCGCCGTCCATCTGCGCCGCACCGGTGATCATGTTCTTAACGTAGTCGGCATGGCCCGGGCAGTCGACGTGGGCATAATGGCGATTCTTCGTCTCGTACTCGACGTGCGAGGTCGCGATGGTCATGATCTTGGTTTCATCGCGCCGTCCCTGGGAGGCCGATGCCTTGGCGACGTCGTCGTAAGCGATGTACTTGGCCATGCCCAAATCCGCCGAGACCTTGGTCAACGCCGCCGTCAGCGTCGTTTTCCCGTGGTCAACGTGGCCGATGGTGCCGACGTTGACGTGCGGCTTGGCGCGGTTGAATTTTTCCTTTGCCATCTTTGTTTTCCCTGCCTTTTCTAGAAGGTCGTCGATAACCTTGTTGCGCCCTGTTTCATATCACGCAGGGCTTGTCACGCGATTTTTAAAAACTGGAGCCCATGACCGGACTCGAACCGGTGACCTCCTCCTTACCAAGGAGGTGCTCTACCAACTGAGCTACATGGGCCCACGAACATGGAGCGGGAGACGGGGCTCGAACCCGCGACCCTCAGCTTGGAAGGCTGATGCTCTACCAACTGAGCTACTCCCGCACTTGCACTTTTTGGTGGAGGGGGAAGGATTCGAACCTTCGTAGCACGAATGCGGCAGATTTACAGTCTGCTCCCGTTGGCCGCTTGGGTACCCCACCGTCGAGTTGTCTCTTTGCTTTTGCTCGCGTCGCCTCTCTTTTTTCTTGCCCGTGCCACCTGTGGAGCTGGCGATGGGACTCGAACCCGCAACCTGCTGATTACAAATCAGCTGCTCTACCAGTTGAGCTACGCCAGCCACAAAAAGTGCGCAGCACCGCAAGCCCCTGGCGCTTGGGATTGGCGGATATATGCCTGGCCGCGGTGGCTGTCAAGGGCCACCGCCACGCTGACGTGCCGACTCGTACAGGCAGATGGCCCCCGCCGCGGCAGCCCCCAGCGAGCCGTAGCCGCTGGGCATGGGAATGGTGACCAGATGGTCGCATTGGCGCTGCACCAGCGGGCGGATCCCCTTGGCCTCGCCGCCGACGCCCCAGACCGTCGGGCCCACCAAATCGACCTCCCACAGCGGCGTCGTCCCCGCCGGCATGCTGCCGACGACGGTAAAGCCGCCCTGCTGCAGATGTTGCAGGGCGCGGGCCAGGTTGACCACCTTGGCGATCGGCAGGTGCGTGCAGGCGCCGGCGGCTGTTTTCTGCACCGCGGCAGTGACCGCGCAGGCGCGGTCTTGCGGCAGCAGCAGCCCCGAGGCTCCCAAGAAGTAGGCGCTGCGCACCAAACTGCCGACGTTGTGGGGGTCCTGGACCTGATCGAGGGCAACCAAGAGCGGCGCCGCCCCCTTGGGGGCGGCCGCCGCCTGCAGCGCCGCAAGCTCGGCGTAGGCGAAGGGCGGTAGGGCCGCAGCAATGCCCTGGTGCGGCACCTCGCCGAGCTGCTGTTGTAGCTGCCGCCGGCTCAGCGTCTGCACCGCGATGCCGCGCTGCCGCGCCTGCGCCATCAGCTCCAAAAGACGCGACGATGGCTCCTGCTGCACCCACAGGGCGGCGACGGGACTGGCCTCGCCCGCCAGCAAGGCGGCGACCGCATGCACGCCGTAGACGACGTCGGTGGCCGCGCCGCCCGCGGCGCGATCGGCGGCGGCGGAGCCCGACGCGGGCCGCGTCCGCGGGCGCGGCCCCGTGGCAGCCGGCCGAGGGGCGGCCTGCTTGGATTTCACGCCACGTCGATTGCCGCTGGGGGGCGGCGGAGCGCCGCGACGTCCGCCGCTCACGTTTGCAACTCAGCGCGGCATTCGGCTGCCAGGGCCGCCGCCGCTGCCGCCGGATCGGCCGCGGCATGGATGGGCCGTCCGACGACGAGGTAGTCGGCACCCATCGACAAGGCGGTCGCCGGCGTCGCGACGCGGCGTTGATCGTCGGCAGCAGCGGCCGTCGACGGACGGATCCCCGGCACCACCCGCAGGCCCGGCAAATCGGCTAAATGGCGCAGGTCGCTGGCAGCGCAGACGACGCCGTCGGCGCCGTGCTGCAGCGCCAGCTCCGCCAGGCGGCGGCTGGTGGTTGCGACGTCCTGTGGCCAACCCACCTGCGCACAGGCCGGGCCATCGAGGCTGGTGAGCACGGTCACCGCCAACAAAAGCGTGCTCGCCGGCAGCGCCTCGCGTACCGCCGCCAACATGGCGACGCCGCCTGCGGCATGCACGGTGAGCATGCCCACGCCCAACCGCGCCACCTGCGTGGCGGCGGCGGCGGCCGTACGCGGAATGTCGTGCAACTTGAGGTCCAAAAAGACAGGGCAGCCCGTCGCCTGCAGCTGCGCCACCAACGTCGGTCCCGCGCCGACGAAGCCCTCGAGCCCCACCTTGACGAAGCCGACGTGTGGCCGCACCTGCGCCGCCAGGCGCAGGGCGGCCGCCGGCGTGGGCACGTCCAGGGCGACGATGAGCGGCGAAGGGGGACGTGGGGGCATGCGTCGGCTTCCTACGCGAGCTGGCGACCAACCTCAAGCCGCGCCAAGCAGGCGGCCGGGACGTCGGTGATCAGGCCCGCAGCCCCCGCTGCTGCCAGGGCCGCGCCCTCCGCCGGCGTGTACACCGTCCACGTCCACAGCGGCAGCTCGGCCGGCAGCTGTGCGCGCAGCTGCGGCAGGAGGTTTTTGTCCACCGCCAGCGCCACCAGCGGCAGCGCCAGCCA
>JBBSTS010000247.1:0-3037 GCA_038235675.1 Myxococcota bacterium
CGAGTTTGCGGTGAATTACTCCACCGGCATGCGCAAACGGCTGGGCCTGGCCTGCGCCCTGGTGCACGACCCGCAGGTGCTGATCCTCGACGAGCCCACCAACGGCCTGGACCCGCGTGCCGCCGCCATGGTGCAGGCCCTGCTGCAGCGCTGGCGCGATGGCGGCAAAACCATCCTGCTTTCCACCCATATCTTGGGCATGGCCGAGCAGGCCTGCAGCCGCATCGGCATCCTGCACCGTGGCTGCCTGATCGCCGACGGGCCGCTGAGCGAATTGCGGCAGCGTGCCGGCCGCCAGGCTTCCCTCGAGGCACTGTTTCTGCAGTTCACCGACGAAGCGGCGCCCCCTGAGCTACCGCCATGAGCGCCGCGCGGGTCGCCGCGGCAGCAAGCATGCAAACCCTGTCCGCGACCACGGCCCTGGGACTGCAGCTGCACCTACAGCTGCGCCGCCTGGACAATCGACTGCGCCGCCTCTACCCGCAGCGCGGTCGCCTGATCCTGGGCATGGGGGCGACGGTGGCCCTCAGCCTATGCGGCGGCCTCCGCGCCCGCGACCACCTGGTACAGGCTTTAGGGCGACCGCCCAACGATGCCTTGCTCAGCGCCCTGAGCGCCGAGCTGCTGTTGCTGCTGGCGGCCACCTTCGTGATGAACCTGGCCCGCAGCGATTTGGCCTTCGCCAGTTGGGACCTGGAGTGGCTCGCAGCGTTGCCCCTGGGCCTGCGCCCCCTGGTGCTGAGCCGCATCCTGCTGCGCACCCTGACGGACGGCTACGGCCTCTTGTTGGTGGCCCCCTACCTGATCGGCTTGGCCGCCCTGGGCGGCTGGGGCTGGGCAAGCCTGCCCCTGGGCCTGCTGGCTGCCCTAAGCCTGCTGCTCGGGGTGGCCACCCTGCGCACCCTGATGGACACCGGCCTGCGGCTACTTTTGCCGCCGCCCCAGCTGCGCAACGTGCAGGCGCTGCTGGTCCTGTCGGGGGCCCTGCCGCTTTATTTGGCCGCGGCCGTCGGCGCCCTGCCGACGCCGCCCATGTTGGGGCTCCTGGTCGCATTGCCTCAGGCCTGGCGCCAGAGCCCTGCCGGCCTGCTGGTCAACCTCTTGGCAGCACCGGCGGGCGGCTCATCCGCGAGCCTGCAGCTGCTGGCCGTCGGCCTGCAACTGGGGCTGGGGGTGTGGCTCAGCGTCTGGGGACTGGCGCGGTTGCTGCGCCGCGGACTGGTTTTTGGCGGCCTGCGGGAGGCGGCACCCCGAAGGCCCTGGCGCGCCGCCTCCCGCGCCTGGGGCGACGGCTGGCTGAGTCCCCTGTGGGCGCGCGAGCTGCGCCTGCTGGGCCGCGATCGCCAGCTGCTCAGCCAAACCCTGGGGGTGCCCTGTCTGATGGCCCTGGCACAGGTGATTTTCGTGGGCCAGGGCGGCACCCTGGCGCAGTTTGCCCGTCAGCCGGCGAGCCTTGTGGCGGCCGCCTTTGCCTGCGGCGCCCACGCCCTGCTGTTCTCGGCTTTTTCCTTGCTGAACAACGAGGGCCCGGCCCTCTGGCTGCTCTACTGCTGGCCCCAGCCGATATCCCGGGTGGTGCAGCGCAAGGCCCTTTTTTGGGGCTGCATCGCCCTGCTGCTGACCGGTGCATTTTTTGCCGGCGGAGCTGCTTTCGCCCATCTGCCGGGCGCCGCCTGGCTTAGCTGGCCGCCGCTGCTGCTCGCCAGCCTCGCCGCCTTCGTGGCGCTGGCGACGTCTCTGGGCCTGCTGGCCTGCGACCCGACAGCCCAACGCGCCGCCGACCGCCTGCGCAACCGCTACGTTTATTTCTATTTATTGCTGCTCGGCGTCCACAGCACGATCCTGGCCGCCAACCAGCCCGCCGTTGCCTGGTGCTGCCTGCCTTTGTACGTCCTGTTGATCCGCCGCCTCTGGCGCCGGGGCACCCGCCGCCTCGATGACCTGTTGGACGCTTAATTAGAGGTGTGCGGCGAGGTGCACGTCCGCAAAGTTGCCTACCCGGCGCATGCGGGTTTTGCCGACCATGACGTCGATGAGCTTTTTGCTGCGGGCGAAGACGCTCTGCTGCACGTACGGCAGGCCGTGCTCGGCGCAGAGGGCTTTGAGCTGCGGCGCCACCCGTTGGTATTGGCGCATGGGCAGGTCGGGAAAGACATGATGTTCGATTTGGTAATTGAGCCACATCTGCGAAAAATCCAATCCGTCGCTGCCGTAGTGGTAGTTGGTCGAGCCGAGGACCTGGCGCACGAAAAACTCGGCGCGGTCTTTTTCCGGGTCGTCGAAGCGGTAAAGGTCGTCGCCGGCGTGGTTGGGGGCGATAAGAAAAAACGTGTGGACGTTGGTGATGAGCTCCGCCAGCAGGCTGTTGAGCAACACCCATTTCGCCGCCGTTGGGCCGATCAATAAAAAAGCACCGGGCAACAAGACGAAGCGCGCCAGCCCGTAAGGCAGCAGGCACTGGCGCCAAAACTTTTGCCCCTGGCGCCAGAAAGGATTGAAATAAACCCACCAGTTGGTCTGCGGTGCTGCGCCGCGTTTGCCGCGCTCGATGTTGTCCAGGGTCATGAAAGTGTTGGGGGCGTAGTAGGAAAGCTTCCAGGTGGCGGCGAAGAAGACGACGGTGGCGTATCGCACCCAGCGCGGCTGGGCGCTCACCCAGCTCTCGGCCAAGTTGCGCTCGACCAGGTCGGGATCTCGTTGCTCGCCGGTGTGCGAGTGATGCAGCAGGTTGTGCTCGTGGCACCAGGCCTGCGGCAATATCCAGTCGAACCAGTCGACGTAGCGCCGCCAACCCCTGGCGAAAGCGCGGCTGGTGTAGCGCGCTGGCACCCCGGGAACCTTGTCGTAGCCGCGGTGGCCGATGTGGTGCATCAGCAGCCAGCGGGTGACGTTGCCCTGGCTCATCAGCAGGGCTGCCAGCGGGTTGAGGCACCACGGCGCCAGGGCGTAGCCCAGCAGCGAGCACAGGCGGCCCCAGCGTTGCATGCGCCAGAGGTGGCGCAGATCGGCGGCCCCCAGCTGCGCCACCAGGCTGCGA
>JBBSTS010000248.1:0-3029 GCA_038235675.1 Myxococcota bacterium
CAGCAAGTCGTCCAGGGCGTTGAGGCGCGAGAAAAGCCGCTGGGCCGCCGGCTTGCCGTCGTCCAGGGCCCGCAGACGCCGCAGCAGCGGCGCGGCCGCCTGGCGCTCGCGCAGGCCAATGACGAAGCCGCCGGAGATCCCCTGGCCGAAGGCCTGGTCGATGGCGTGCATCCAGGCGCGCTCGGTCTGCAGCGCGGCGTTGTCCGAGCGCAGGTTTTTGAAGTTGGTCTCGTAGGGGTCGTGCGTCAAAAAGTGCCAGGTGCCAAAGATCGCCGCCAGCGCCAAAACGGCGCCGCCCGCCACCACCCAGCCACTGCGGCGCGGCAAAAGGCGCGCCAGCAGGCGCCCGAGCGCCGGCTCGGCGTGTGCCTGTAGGCGACCGCGCGCCTCGAGGCTGCTCAAGAGCGCCGGCAGAACGGTGTCGGCGCTTATCCAGCAAAGCGCCATGCCGACGCCGCCGATGATGCCGAAGTGGCGAAAGCCGCGAAAGTCGGTGATCACCAGCGACAAATCGGCGCTGGCGGCGGTCAGCGCCGCAGCGGCGGTGCCGCGCGGCGTGTCGCGCATCGCCAGCACCAACGCGGCGGTGCCTTGGTGTCCCGCTCGGCGCGCCTCGAGGTGGCGCGCCAGCACCATGATGCCGAAATTGATGCCGTTGCCCAGGACGATGGAGGACAAAAATGCGGTGGCCAAATTGAGGTGGCCGATGAACAGGCGGGTGAAGGCAAAGGTGGCGACGGTGCCGACCAACAGCGCAAAGAACAGTGCCAAAACGCCGGACCAGGTGCGGTAGTAGAGGTAGAGGGCCCCAACCACCAACACCACCGTCAGCAAGGTGGCCCAGGCCATGCTCTGTAGGATGGAGCGCTGCTCCTCGTGCGCGCTGAGCACATCGCCGGCCATGCCGACGCGCACCTGCGGATGGTTGGCCTGCACCTGCCGGATCGCCTCCTGCAGGCCGCGCAGCAAGGCGCTGGCACGGCCGCTGTCGCTGGGTGCGAAGGGGGTGTTGACCACCATCATCTGCAGCGCGCCGTTTTTTCCCACCAGGGCACTCGGGGCGTCGTGCAGCGCCTTGGCCTCTGCCACCCGCCCCTGCAGGGTCCGCAGCAGGTTGCCGTCCAGGGCGCCAGCGGGCGCCGACGGGGCGTCTAAATCGACGAAGAGGGGGTTGCGGCGTCGGTGCAGGGCCGTTTGCAGCCCATCGTGGGCGGCCTGCAGCTCGCCCAGCGGCAAAAACAGCCAGCGGTTGGCCCAGATAAATTCGCGTGCCACGTGCTGGTCGAAGGTGAGGTTGGAGACCAGCTCGGGGCCCAAGGCGTGCACCTTCGCCCGCAGGTCGTCGGCCGCCGCGGCGCGGGCAGCGGGCTGCTGCGACTGCACCGCCAACATCGCGGTTCCCAAAACGCGGGCGCGCTTCTCCAACGCCCGCAGCTGCTGCACCGAAGGCGCGCTGGGCGGCAAAAGATAGGAAAAATCAGCGTAGACCGGCAGGCGGCTGGCGACCAGTCCGCAGCCCAGAGTCAGCAAAAGGGCGGCCCAGAGGATCCCCCGGCGGTGGCGCTCGATAAAGCCGGTGTAAGCGGCACTGCGGCTCATCATGGTGCCGGATCCTCCCTTGGAAAAAGGCCGTTGATGTACCATATGGTGCCGCAATGCCACAGACGATGCCGCAAAAAGCACCTACCGCGATGTCCATTTGCCACGTCATTCCCTACGACCTGGCAGTCGAGTCCGGCGGCATCAAACGTCACGTGCTGCACCTAGCAGCCATTCAGCGCCTGCAGGGCGACCGGGTGCACGTCGTCGGGCCCAGCTCGGCACCGCTGCACCAGGCGCAGGTGAAAGGACTGCGCGGCGTCGTCAACGTGCCGGGCAACGGCGGCGACAACTTCATCGGCCTGCTGTGCTCGCCACGCAAGCTCTGGCGCTACTTTGCCCGCCACCGCTTCGACGTGCTGCACCTGCACGAGCCGCAGACGCCACTTCTGCCTTACTGGGCCATCTGGATGAATCCGCGCACCGCCAAGGTCGCCACCTTTCATTCCTACTCGGAGAAGCCCGCCGCCCTGCGCGCCCGACAGGCAGTGGGGGCCGCACTCTTTCCCTTCATCCAGCGCGGCATCGCCGTCTCCGCTGCTGCCGCCCGCTTCGCTGCCCCCGCCTGGCGCCGGCCGCTGACGGTGATCCCCAACGGCATCGACTGCGGCATCTTTCACCCTCCGGGGCCGTCCGACGTCGACGTCGCAGCCGCAGCCTACAGCGCCTCGCGTCCCTGTCGGCTGCTGTTCGTCGGCCAGCTGGGCGATCCCCGCAAGGGCCTGCGCTATTTGCTCGACGCCTACGCGCAGCTGCTGCGCGCCGGCGTCGCGGTCACCCTCGACGTGGTCGGCCCCCTGCACAAAGCACCGCCGCTGCCAGCCTTGCCAGGCCTCAAACACTGGGGGGCCCTGCCGGTCGCCGAGTTGGCGGCGCGCTTTCGTGCCTGCGACATCTTCGTCGCCCCGTCCACCGGCCAGGAGTCCTTTGGCATCGTCCTGCTCGAGGCGATGGCCTCGGCCAAGCCGGTCGTCTGCTCGAGCATCGACGGCTACCGCGGCGTCATCGACGCGCACGGCGCCCGCTTCGTGGAGCCTGGCGATGCCGCCCAATTGGCCGCGGCCCTGCAGCAGCTGCTCGCCGCCCCCGCCGCCGAGCGCGCGGCAATGGCGGCCCACAACCTGGCAAAGGTGGCAGGCTACGACTGGCACCACCTGGTCCACGCCCTGCGCGGCGAGTACGCTGCCGCCGTCGCCGGCCGCCGCGGCCCGCCGGCGAGCGTTTCTTAAGCCGCCCGCCGATGTCCCGCCGCCGCCCTGCCGCTGCGCCGCTGCTGCGCCTGGCGCTGGCGTCGGCCGTCCTCATCGGCACCGTCGCCTTCGTGCGCGCCCTGCCGCTGCGGGAGCTCGCAGGGCTGCTGCGGGCGGCACCGCTGCCACCGTTGCTGCTGGCCGCCGGCCTCAATTTCCTCAACATGCTCTGCAAGGCGG
>JBBSTS010000249.1:0-3026 GCA_038235675.1 Myxococcota bacterium
CCTGCTCAAGCCGGAGATGTACGCCAAAGTCGCCATCGCCTACCGCAGCCCCGCCGATGCCATCTTCGTGCCGACGCGGGCGCTGATCTCTGACGGGCAGCGCACCCAGGTGTTGGTGGTGCAAAACGCGGCGGAGGTGTGGCTGCGCAGCGTCGAGGCGGGCAGCGCCCTGGAGGGACGTCAGCAGATCCTCTCCGGCCTACAGGTGGGGGAGAAGCTGGTGGTCGACGGCGCGGTCTTTTTGCGCAACGCCCTGGGCGACTGACGCCATGCTCGATGCCCTCATCAATTTGGCGGTCAAGCGCCGCCGCCTCTGCTTGGTGCTCTGCCTCGCCTTCTGCGGCCTGGGCCTGCAGGTCCTCAGCCGCCTGCGCATCGAGGCCTTTCCAGACGTGACCAACGTCCAGGTTATGGTGATCGCCCTGTACCCGGGCCAGGCGGCCGAGGAGGTGGAGAAGAAGGTCACCCTCGCGCTCGAGCGGGCGTTGGTGGGCGTCCCCAAGGCGCTGTCGCAGCGCTCGGTCACCTCCTTTGGGCTGGCGCAGGTGATCGTCACCTTCGAGGACGACACCGACATCTTCTTCGCCCGCCAGCAGATCGTCGAGCGCCTGCCGCAGATCGACGTGCCCGAGGGGGTCTCGGTCGAGCTCGGGCCCAACGACACCCCCGTCGGACAGATCTACCAGTATACCTTGGAAAGCGACGCCCATTCGGCCACCGACCGCCGCGGCTGGCAGGAGTGGGTGGTGCGCAACCATCTGATGCGCGTGCCGGGCGTCGCCGACGTGGTCAGCTTCGGCGGCTTTTTAAAAGAGTACCACGTCCTCGCCGACGTCGGTCGCCTGCGGGCAAACGATCTGACCCTCAGCGATCTGACCGCCGCCGTCGACGGCTCCAACGAAGCCACCAGCGGCGGCTACGTCCGCCACGGCCAGAGCGAGTTCGTGGTGCGAGGACGCGGCTATCTACAGGACGCGGCCGATTTGGAGAACACCGTCGTCAAGGCAACCGGCGGCACCCCGGTGTTGGTCAAACACCTGGCGACGGTGGTGGAGGGTTACACGCCGCGGCGTGGCGGCGTCGCCCGCGGCCGCTGCCTCGATTCGGTCGAGGGGACCGTGCTGCTGCGCCGCGGCGCCAACCCGCGCGACGTCCTCAGCGGCATTCATGCCGCGGTCAAAAGGATCAACGCCGAGGTCCTTCCCCCCGGCATGCGCATCGACCCGTTCTACGATCGCACCCGCCTGGTGGACACCACCCTCTCGACCGTCGCCCACAACATGGTCGAGGGTGCCCTCTTGGTCTGCGCGGTGATCTGGCTGTTTCTGCGCACCCTCGCCGGCTCTTTCGCGGTGGCGACGGTGATGCCGCTGGCGCTGTTCTCCGCCTTTATTGGCCTTTTCGTGGTGGGGGTGCCGGCCAACCTGCTGTCGATGGGCGCCATCGATTTCGGCATCCTGCTCGACGGCGCGGTGATCTTGGTGGAGAACGTCTTCGCCCATTTGGCCCACCACCGCCCACCCGCCGCGGAAGTGCCGGCGACGGTGGCGCGCGCCGCCCGCGAGGTGGTTCGGCCGACGCTGTTCTCCTTGTGCATCATCGCCGCCGCCATGCTTCCGATCTTCACCCTGCAGCGGGTGGAGGGGCGCATCTTTCGCCCGGTGGCGCTCACCTACGGCTTCGCGCTGCTCGGTGCGCTGTTCTTTACCCTCACCTGCGTACCGGCGTTGGTGACCGTGCTGCTTCAGGGCCGGCAGGTGCAGGAGTTCGAGCCGCGCTTTTTGGTCGTGGCGAAGAAATTCTATCTGCGCTGCTTGCGCTGGGTGTTGGGCCACCCGCTGCCAGCGCGCGGTGCCGCCGTGGCATTGCTGGCAGCGGCGATGCTGACGGTGCCGCATTTGGGCACCGAATTTTTGCCGCAGATGAACGAGGGCGACCTGCACATCACCATCACCCTGCCGACGACGATATCCCTGCAGGAGGCGGGCAAGGTGCTGGTCGGGATCCGCCGTGATCTGCTCAGCTTCGACGAGGTCGCCGAGGTGGTCACCGAGCAGGGCCACCCGGAGGACGGCACCGACGACGAGGCGCCGAACCAAATCAAAACCTTCGTCATCCTCAAATCGGCGGCCGAATGCCCCCGGGGCCGACCGCACGCCCTTTTGGTGCCGGCGATGCGCGCCCGCCTCGAGCAGCGCCCGGGGATCGCCTACAACTTCAGCCAGCCGATCAAAGACCGCGTCGAGGAGGCGATCTCTGGGGTGCGCGGCCAGGTGGTGCTCAAGCTCTTCGGCGAAGATCTCAACGCCATGCACGACAAACTCATCGAGGTGCGCAACCTGCTGAGCACCGTCCCCGGCGCGCGCGACGTCGAGGTTTACCGTGCCGGCTCGGCGCAGCACGTCGTCGCCGACATCGACCGCGATGCCATCGCCCGCTTGGGCCTGGCGGTGCGCGACGTCGAGGATGCCATCGAGGGCGCCTTCGGCGGCAAGCTGGCGACCCAGATGTGGGAGGGCGAGCGCAAGGTGGGGGTGCGGGTGAAGCTGCCGACCCCCGACGAGGGCGATACGCACAGCGTCGCGCAGCTGCTCATTCCGGTGGGCAAGGCGGGCGACCAGCGCATCCCCTTGGGGAGCATCGCCGACGTTCACCTCGACCGTGGCCGCACCCAGATCAACCGCGAGCAGCTGAGCCGCTTTTTGGCCCTGAAGTGCAACATCGAGGGGCGCGACATGGGCACCTTCGTCGCCGAGGCGCAGGCCAAGGTGCAGGCGCAGATCAAGCTGAGCGAGAACACCTACCTCACCTGGGGCGGCGAGTTCGAAAATCAGCGCCGGGCCATGCACCAGCTCAGCATCATCGTGCCGATCAGCATCGCGCTGATCTTCTTGTTGCTGTTCATGACCTTCAACGCGGCGCTGCCCGCCCTGGTGGTGCTTTGCGGCCTGCCGTTCGCGGCAGTGGGCGGCATCTTTTCCTTGCTCGCCACCCACAGCACCCTGAGCGTCTCCGCGGCGGTGGGC
>JBBSTS010000250.1:0-2996 GCA_038235675.1 Myxococcota bacterium
CCAAGCCCACAGCAGGCGGCCGACGGCCTGGCCGCAGCCTACGCCTGGGGCCAGGCCAATCTGGCGGCGCCGGCGGTGCACCTGCGTGTCAACCTGCAGCGCACCTCGCCGGCGACGCTAAGCGAGGCGCTGGCGGCGGCTGGGATCCAGGCGCAGCCGAGCCCCCTGACCGGGCCGCTCAACCTCGCGGTCGCCCGCGGCGGCGCCCCTGCCAGCCTGCCGGGCTATCTAGATGGCCATTTCAGCGTTCAAGATCCAGCCGCCACCTTCGCCGTCGCCCGACTGCGCCTGGCTCAGGCACCGAGCCTGATCGTCGACCTCTGCGCCGCCCCTGGCGGCAAGTCGGGCCACCTCGCCGAGATTTTCCCCGCGGCGCAGATTTTGGCGGTCGACGTCAATCCCGACCGCCTGCGGCGGGTGGGCGAGGCGGCAGCACGCCTCGGCCACGCCCACGTCCACCTGGCGGCGCTTGACGGCACCAACCCCACGCCGCTGTTGGCCCAGCTGCAGCAGTTGGCGCCCGGCGACGCGCCTGGTGCCGACCTCGTCGTTTTGGACGCCCCCTGCTCTGGAATGGGCACCCTGCGACGCCACGTCGAGCTGCGCCAGCGCGATGCGCCCCCGGAGGCCACCGGCCTGCTGGCGCTGCAGGCGCAGCTGTTGGAGTCTGCTGCGGCGCTGCTGCGGCCAGGCGGCTCCTTGCTTTATTGCGTCTGCACCCCCATACGCGCCGAGGGGCCGGCGCAAATTGCCGCGTTTGTGGCCCGCCACCCAGACTGGCACTGCAGCGACGCACGGCAGCTGTGGACCGACGTGGACGGCTGCGACAGTTTTTATCTGGCCACCCTGGTCCGGCCCTAGGCAAAAGGCTACCTTCAACAGCTGGCCATGCTCCGACCTCTGCTGATTTTCGTGGCCGCCGGCACCCTGCTGGTGGCTCCGCTCGCCGCCGGCGCGCAGGCTGAGCCGCCGCCTGGCGAGGAGCCGGTCGAGGACAACGTCGAGGCCGATGCCGAGCCTCAGCGGGTGCGCGAGCTGCTGGACCACGACCTGCCAGACAGCAGCGGTGCCCTCACCTCCGACGTCGACCGCTGGATCCTCCGCTCGGTGCTCACGGACGGCCTGGCTCAGAGCCTCCCCAGTGCCGCCGCCCTATCGCCGCCGGATCTGCCCAGCGGCAGCGGTGCTCAGAGCTTGCCCGTCGCGGCCCCCAGCCTGGCGAAGGCGCTGGATTCGGCCCGCCAACTGGCGCGCCTGCACGGCGTTCCCGAGCAGCACCACGCCGCCCGCGTCGCCGCCGACAACTTCGACATCCCGTTGGCCACCCACCCCTTGGTGGACCTCTACATCGATTACTTCTCCGGCCGTGGGCGCTGGTTCTTCGCCAAGTGGCTGGAGCGCTCGCGGCGGTTTATTCCCATGATGCAGCCCATTTTAGAGAAGGCCGGCGTCCCCCAGGACCTGGTCTACGTGGCGATGATCGAGAGTGGCTTTTCGGCCAGCGCCTACTCGACCGCGGCGGCGGCGGGATACTGGCAGTTCATCGGCCCCACCGGCAAGCTTTACGGCCTCTCGCACACCCTGTGGGTGGACGAGCGCCGCGATTTCGAGCGCGCCACCCAAGCAGCGGCGCGCTACCTCGGCGCCCTCTACCGTGAGATGGGCGACTGGCACCTTGCCTGGGCCTGTTACAACGCCGGCGAGGGCCGCATTCGCCGCGCCCTGGCCAAATACAAAGTGCACGACTTTTGGCAGCTCATCGCTTACCCGCGCAGCGTCGCCAAAGAGACCGCCCACTACGTCCCCAAAGTCATCGCCGCGGCGATGATTGCCAAAACCCCGAGCGCTACGGCTTCGCCGGTTTACAGCCGCAACAGCCTTTGAATTACGACACCGTGCCGGTGCAGGGCGCCATCGACCTGCGCCTGGTGGCGCAGCGCCAGCGCCTGTCGCTGCAGGCCTTGCGCGAGCTAAATCCGGCGCTGCTGCACGACATAACGCCGCCGCAGCAACGCACCGTCCTGCGCGTGCCGCGCCAGCAGGGCAAACGGGTGGCGGCCTGGTTGGCGGCGCTGCCCGCGCGCTGCCGCCTGGCCTATCAGCAGATCAAGGTGGTGCGCGGCGACACCCTTTTTGGCCTGGCACGGCGCTACCGCGCCGACCTCCAGGCACTGCGCGAGATCAACCAGATCCAGCGCAGCCACCTGCGCCCTGGCCAGCTTTTGGTGATCCCCAGCATCGCCCACCCCACGGGCCGCAGTCGCGCCCGCGTGGTGCGGGCCAAGGCACCGGCGCCCCGTCGGCGCGGCAGCACCCTGGGGCACGGCCGCACCCAGGTGGCGGCCAAGGCGCGACGCGGCCGCCACGTGGTGGCGCAGGGCGAAACCCTCTGGTCGATTGCCCGCCGCTACGGGATCAGCGTCGACAGAATCAAGCGCTCCCGGCGCGGTCCGCGCCTATTCGCAGGCGACGTCCTGGAGATTATGTAGGCGGCGCCTGCTGGGGAAAGACACAGGCCAAGAAGGTGGTGGGCCGGCGGGTTAGTAGGGCATGTAGGCAGCGCAGGTAGGCGGTCAGGCCGAATTCGCCGATGATGGTACCGGCGTTGACGACGAGGTGGCGGGATGTAATGAGTCCGCGCATACAAAAGGACCGTTCACCGAGGGGAGTGGCTACACTACCCTTCATAGTGACAGGCTATTCTACCCAGCGCAAGGCGCTTCTTTGGGCTTTTTAAGGCCCTGAAGCCGCCAATCGCTGCCCCAGGCGCTGCAGCACCTGCAGCAACGTCGTGTCCTGCGCGCGCACCGGCTCGCCTTTAATTAAGAAGCGCACCAGCAGGTTCACCTCGGAGCGTCCGAGGGTGCCGGCCCCTACCGCGGCCTCGAAGAACGCGCGGCGCGCCTCGCCGCCAAGCAGCGCCAGCTGCTGGGCCACCTGGGTCGCCAGCGCGACCGGCGCCAGCGGCGGCTGCTGGGCAAGCAGCCCACGCAGCC
>JBBSTS010000251.1:0-2980 GCA_038235675.1 Myxococcota bacterium
AATGGACCATATTGCCCCACTCGGGCCGGTCTACCAGGCCGGCACGCTGTCGGGAAATCCGCTGGCGATGGCCGCCGGGCTTGCGACCTTGGAGCAGCTTACTCAGCCTGGTTTTTACACCCAGCTGCATGCGCGGGCCGATAAATTCTATCAGCAAATCGATGCGGTGCTGGCGCGCCATGGGCGGCCCTTCTACTGCGACCGCATCGCCTCCATCTTCTACTTCTACTTCAAGAAAGAGGCAGGGGCGCCGCGCAACTACCAGGAGATCAAACAGGCCGACGGCGCCGCCTACGCCAGCTTTTTTCATGCCATGCTGAGCAAGGGCGTGGCGATGGCCCCGAGTCCCTTCGAGGTCGCCTTCGTCAGCGCCGCCCACGGCGCCGAAGAGCTCGAGGCGACGGTCCAGCGCCTCGACCAGGTCCTGTCAGACTTCTGACTTGGCCTCTAGTGCCCCGTCTCACAGATCTGTGAGACGGGGCACTAGCGCTCGGCGTGCAGGGCGGCGAACTTGAAGGTGCCATACTCCGCCTGGCCAGCCGTGTACATGACCTGGGTGAGCAGCGGGTAGGGGACGCGGCGGTCGGCGATGAGGGTGGCGATGCCGCGGAAGGGCGCTTGCTTGTTGAGCGCCGCAATCTTCTTCTGTTGCGCCACCTCGCGCTGCAGCCAGTCGCGCAGCGCCTTCAGGGTCATGCCATCGCCTTGGCGCTCGCTGGCGGCGACGTGGCCGTCCTGCAGCTGCAGAACGGCCTGGTCGTCGACGAGGATGGCGTGCTGGGTGATGGTGATGGCGGTACTCTGCTCGGCGGGCTCGGCGGCATGCGAAAATGGCACCTGCAGCTCGGGCGAAGGCTTCACCTGGACGGTGTCGGCCGAATAGCTCTTCATCAAGAAGACGACGATCACTGAGAGCACGTCGAGCAAGGAGTTGATGTTGACTTGGCCCATCCCCAGCTCGGGACGGCGGCCGCGACGACGGCGACGGCGAGCGACAGGGGGGGACGGCGGCGCGGGCGCAGCGATGGGTTCGGACATGGACGACACCTGCGTAAGAAGGTGAAAAAGCCTTTCAGAGGCCGGGGCTAAGCAGCACTTCGTCGAACAAGGTGCGCGCCTGGCCGCTGCCGTCGACATTGTCGCGCGTGGCGTCCATGGCGTCGATCACCGACTCGTATTCGACGTCGGCGGTGGCATCGAGGACCAGACGACGGGCTTCGGGGTGGGCCTGCTTCAGGCGCAGGGCCCAGGCGCTCAGGCCGGCGAGGTCGTAGGCCCAAAATTCACGCTCGGGGGTGGTCGCGTCGCATGCCGGCTCGCTGGCGTTGCGCGCCCGGGGCGGCGGCCGGGTGTCCATATAATGGGCGCAGCGCAGGCGCTGGCGGACCAAAGGCAGGGTCATGGCGGCCGGATCGGCCTTGTTTACTGGCGTCGTGACGAGGTCCTTGCCGAGCAGGACGCCCTCTTGTGTACTCAGGCGATAGCCCTCCGGGTGGATCGCCAGGGTCAACTCCAACGGCGGCTTGGGCGGCGCGGCCCCTGGCGCTTCTTTGAGCGACGGCACCGCGATGTCCAAAAGCGTCACCTCAACCAGCGCCGACATCATCAACAGGGCGGGGATGAGGACGGCAAACATGTCCATCATCGAATTGAGATTGAGCTCGGGCGACTCGATGGTCACCTTGTGGCGCGCCGAGGCACGGGGGCGGCGGCGGGCTGCAGCAGAGGACATGTGGGCGCGGCCCTCAGCCTGCCTTGGCCACGGGGGCTCGGCCACGGGCGATCAACAAATTCTGCAGCTTAACCGAATAGTGGTCGATGTCGTCGACAATTTTTTTGGTCGAGGCGTTGAGGACGCCGTAGACGGCGAGGGTGGGGATCGCCACCATCAGGCCGAAGGCGGTGGTGTTGAGCCCCACCGCCAGCGCCTGGGTCAACATCTGACTTTTCTGGTCGGGCGGCGCTGCGGCGACGGCGCCGAAGGCCTGGATGAGCCCCACCACGGTGCCCAACAACCCCAGCAAGGTGGCAAGGTTGGCCACGTTGGGGAGGCTGCCGGTGCGCTTGTTCAGCTCCGGCAAGACCTCGAGCGTTGCCTCTTCCAGGGCATTGGCCACCTCATCCGGGTCTTTGTTGGCGCGCAGCAACGCTGCCTTGATCACCCGCGGCAAGGCGGCGCTGGGCTTGGCGTTGCATAGCTTGATGGCCCGGTCGACGTTGTTGGCCAGCACCAATTTTTGCACCTGACCCATGAAATGGTTGGCGTTGAGGCTGTAGCGAAAATAGAGCTTGTAGATCCGCTCGATCGCCATGCTCAGAGCTACCGCTGAGCAAAGGGCGATGGGATGCATCCATACGTCGCCCTGCGCATAAAATTTGGCAAAGTCGGCCATCGCCATCGCCCTCCAAGTTGCGGGTGTCTGCTCGAGGGCCGAGCTTACGACAGCTCGGGGTGGCGAGCCAGGGGGCCTAAAGGCCATCCTGATGTTTGAGGTCTGCCAACACCTGCTTGGTGATGGCGCGCAGGGTGTCGAAGACGCCCTCGCCGCGATGGGCCTGGGCGGCGACTTCCGGCCGGCCGTGCGGGTTGAGCAGGTCGCGCAGCTGCGCCACGGGGGCAGCGCCGACGAGGTCCTGCTTGTTGTACTGCAGCACCAGCGGTAGCCTATCGAGGTCGTACTTCTGCGCTGCCAAGCTCTGTCGCAGCTCGAGCAGGGAGTTGAGGTTGTCCTCCAGGCGCTGCAGCTGGCTGTCGACCACGAAGACGACGCCGTCGACGCCCTTGAGAATGAGCTTACGGCTGCCTTCGTAGAAGGACTGCCCCGGCACGGTGTAGAGGTGAAAGCGGGTGGTGAAACCGCGGATGGAGCCCAGCGACAGGGGAAGAAAGTCGAAGAACAGCGCCTGCGGCGTCTCGGTGGAGAGGGTTACCAGCTCGCCGCGGGCCTGCGCCTGGGTCTGCTCGCAGATCACCTTGAGG
>JBBSTS010000252.1:0-2951 GCA_038235675.1 Myxococcota bacterium
GCCACAGCCCGCCGGCGCCCCGCCCCGCGCTGCCGCCAAACCTCTGCGCTACACGTTGCAGCTCAGCTCTTTTAGCAAGCAGCAGGATGCCAAGCAGTTTGCCGACAGCCTGGTCAGCCAAGGATTCGAGCCCTTTTTGGTAAGCCATACTCTGGCGAACAAGAACGTCTGGTACCGCGTGCGCCTGGGGCGCTTCGCCAAGCTCGACGCTGCCCAACAAGCCAAGCAGCTGCTTGCACGCGCCGACATCCCCGCCTGGGTCACCACCGACGACTAGAGGCCCTCTGATTGCTGGACAAGGGGTGGGGCTTGTGGTGTACGGTCCGCCGCGCATGTCGCAGGCGCTCATCCGTAACTTTTCCATCATTGCCCACATCGACCATGGGAAGAGCACCCTGGCCGATCGCATCCTCGATCTCTGCGAGGCGGTCGACGTACGCCACCGACAGCACCAGATCCTCGACAAGATGGAGCTGGAGCGTGAGCGTGGCATCACCATCAAGGCGCAGGCGGTGCGCCTGCACTACCGTGCCGCCGACGGCGTGACCTATCAGTTCAACCTCATCGACACGCCCGGCCACGTCGACTTCACTTACGAGGTGTCGCGCTCCTTGGCCGCCTGCGATGCCGCCCTGTTGGTGGTCGACGCAACCCAGGGGGTCGAGGCGCAGACGATGGCCAACGTTTATTTGGCGCTGAACAACGACCTCGAGATCATGCCGGTGATCAACAAGGTCGACCTGCCCAGCAGCGACGTCGAGGGCGTGCGCGAGCAGATCGAGTCGATCATCGGCCTTGATGCCAGCGAGGCCCTGGGCGTCAGCGCCAAAAGCGGCCTGAACGTCCAAGCCTTGCTCGAGAACATCGTTCGCAAGCTGCCGCCGCCCAGCGGCGATCCGCAGGCGCCGCTGCGGGCGTTGCTGTTCGATTCCTGGTTCGATGCCTACCGCGGCGTCATCATCCTCTGCCGCGTCCTCGACGGCCGGATCGCCAAGGGCAGCCGCGTGCGCCTGATGCGCGGCGGCGGCATCTTCGACGTGCTGGAGGTCGGCGCCTTCGCGCCGGCGCCGCAGAAGCTTGCGGCCCTCGAGTGCGGCGAGGTAGGCTTCGTCGTCGCCAACATCAAAGACATCCATCAGACCAAAATCGGCGACACGATCACCGACGACGCCCGTCCCTGTGCCCAGCCGCTGGCTGGGTTCAAGCAGGTTCAGCCGATGGTCTTCGCCGGCATCTTCCCGGTCGAATCCAAGGTTTACGGCGACCTCAAAGACGCTTTGGACAAGCTGCGCCTCAACGACGCCTCCTTCCGCTTCGAGCCCGAGACCAGCCAAGCTTTGGGGTTTGGCTTTCGCTGTGGATTTTTGGGTCTGCTGCACATGGAGATCGTCCAGGAGCGCCTCGAACGCGAGTACGACCTCGACCTCATCACCACGGCACCCACCGTCGTCTACGAGGTGCACCTACGCCCGCACCTCGGTGCCGACGGCAAGCCGGCCGACACCGTGTTGCGCATTGACAACCCCGCCCACCTGCCGCCGCTCGGGGAGGTCGAGCACATCGACGAGCCGCTGATGCTCGCCCAGATCCACGTCCCTAAAGAGCACGTCGGCAACATCATGGCCCTGTGCGAGGAGCGTCGTGGCGTCCAGCAGGACATTCAATATGCCACCCACCAACGGGTGATGCTGTCCTACCGCCTGCCGTTGGCCGAGGTCGTCTACGACTTCTACGACCGCCTCAAAAGCGCCTCGCGCGGCTACGCCTCGGTGGACTACGAGCTCAAAGGCTACGCGCCCGCCGACCTCATCCGCCTGGACATCCTGATCAACAATGAGGTCTGCGACGCGCTGAGCATGATCGTTCACCGCGATCGCGCCTACGACCGCGGCGTGTCGCTGTGCAGCAAGCTCAAGGAGCTGATCCCGCGGCAGCAGTACGAGGTGGCCATCCAGGCGGCCATCGGCACCCGCGTCATCGCTCGCTCGACGGTCAAAGCCTTTCGCAAAAACGTCATCGCCAAATGTTACGGCGGCGACATCAGCCGCAAGCGCAAGCTTTTGGAGAAGCAAAAAGAGGGCAAAAAGCGGATGAAGAGCGTCGGCTCGGTCGACATTCCCCAGGCCGCTTTTCTGGCCATCCTCAAGGCGTGAGCAGATTGCCCTCTTCGCGCGCGCGCGCCGCTTGGCGCGACAGCCTGCAGTCGGTGGCCCTGGCCATCTTGGTGGCGCTGAGCCTGCGCGCCTTCGTCTTCGAGGCCTTTAAAATTCCCAGCGGCTCGATGATCCCCAGCCTGCAGATAGGCGACCAGATCTGGGTGAACAAGCTTATTTTCGGGCCGCGCATTCCCTTCACCACCGTGCGCCTCATCGCCGGGGCCACGCCGCAACACGGCGACGTCATCGTCTTCGTCTGCCCCGAGCCCCCCAACGAGGATTACATCAAGCGCGTCATCGGCCTGCCTGGCGACAAGGTGCAGCTGATCGACAACGTCGTCTACCTCAATGACCAACCGCTGCCCCGTCGGCCCCTGGGCGCTGGCAGCTTTGCCAACCGCGACACCGACGGCTGGCTTAAGGTATCGGCGGCGCAGTTCGAGGAGCGCCTCGGCGCCCACACCTACACCGTGCTGCAGGAGCAGGGCGCGACCGCCGGCCGCCACGGCACCATGCCCCCTTTTAAGGTGCCCGCCGATCACCTCGTCGTCATGGGCGACAACCGCGACCACAGCCATGACAGCCGCGTCTGGGGGGCGGTGCCCATGCGCCATGTCATCGGCCGCTCCACCTTTATTTGGTGGTCGTGGGGCGAGCATGGGCTGGACGTGCGCCGCCTAGGACACTGGGTGCCCTGATGCGCCACTTGCTGAAATTACAGGGCCTCGCCCCGCACGCCTTGACGGCGCTGCTCGACCGCGCCGACGCGTTGGTGAGCGCCTTTGCGCAGGCGGA
>JBBSTS010000253.1:0-2943 GCA_038235675.1 Myxococcota bacterium
ACTTCGTTGCTTTGGCCTCGGCCGAGGGTCGGTTGATCTACCTCAACGACGCCGGCCGACGCAGCGTCGGGCTAACGACGCAGGAGGACGTGACCCGTCACCAACTGCTCGACTTCTTCTACGCCGACGTGCGCGACAAGGTGCGCGACGAGGTGCTGCCAAAGGTCATCGCCCAGGGATTTTGGCGCGGCAAGCACCATTTTTACCACCTCCCCAGCGGCCGCAGCTTTCCGGTGCAGGCGACCATCTTCGCCGCCTTCGGCAGCGATGGGAGTTTTTTGGGTTTCGGCTGCATGGGCCGCGACGTCACCGACGAGGAGACGGCGCAGAAAAAACTCGAGCAGGCGGTCACCGCCCGCGACGATTTCTTGTCCATCGCCTCGCACGAGCTCAAAACGCCGCTGACCGCCCTTAAGCTGCAGCTGCAGCTCTGCGCCCGCCGCGTCGACGTGACCCTCAACAAAGCCCCCGAACCCCAACGCCTTAGCCACACCCTGACGGTGGCGCTCGAGCAGATCGAACGCCTCAACACCTTGGTCGACGACCTGCTCGACGTCTCGCGCATCCGCGGCGGCAAGATGCGCTACCGTTTCGCCGAGGTGGACGTTGCCGAGCTGGTGCGCGAAACCACGGAAGGCCTGGCCGACGCTTACCAACAGGCCAACACGCCCTTATTGGTCGATGCCCCCTTTGCCACCTTCGCCTGGGCCGACCGCTTCCGTATCGAGCAGGTGGTGGTCAACCTACTGACCAACGCGCTGAAATACGGCGAGAAGTCGGCGGTGCACGTGCAGGTGCGTGAGGTCGACGGGCAGGCCCAACTTACCGTGCGCGACAGCGGCATGGGCATCGACGCCCACAGCCTCGACAAAATCTTTCTGCGCTTCGAGCGCGCCCTGTCGCGGCAGAACATCTCCGGCTTGGGCCTGGGGCTCTACATCAGCAAGCAGATCATCGACGCCCACGGCGGTGAGATCGGCGTGCAGAGCACGCTGGGCGAGGGCACCTGCTTCTGCGTCCGCCTGCTGCGCGAGGAACTTATAACCAAGGCCTAGTGCGGCAAAGGCAGCCGCAAAAGGGAGGATGTCGGTATGCGCCTACATGCGACATGTAGGTTTTTATCGCCTCTGGGCCGTCCTCTTGCTGACCTTGCTCCATCTGCAGCCGGCCTTTGCCGCCGTGCCGCGGGCCGACGCCGACGCGCCGAGCACGCTGGCGGTGGGACAGCAGCAGGCGTTGTTCGCCTTCGGGACGCTGATCTATGCCGCGTCGTCGGTCGCCAGCCCAGCCGAGCGACGGCTGCTGCAGCCTTTCTTGCTTACCTACCGCCCCGATCTGCGCCTCGAGGGGCGCTACCCCTTACGGCGCGCCGTCGCCGAGGCGACGGGGCGCTGGCCCTTGGACCTGCGCCAGGATGCCCTGTCCTACCTGCTCGGCCACCGTGCCGCCATCACCAACTTCAACGCCATGGTCCTGCAGACGGTGGGCGGGGCCCCCGCTTTTGACGTGCTGAGCCGTGGCGCCCCCGCCGGCGCGCCGGAGCAGAAGATCTACGCCGACCGGCAGATGCTCGCCGACCTCTTGCGGCGGACGTGGACGCAGGGCCAAGGGGCGCACCTCTGGCAGGCCCAGCGCCAGGCATGGACCGCGGCCCAGCCGCAGCCGCACCACTTGGCGCAGCTGGCCGCCGCCATCGCGCGCTACAGCCGCAGCGGCCAGACCCTCTCGACCGCCGGCTCGCAGGTGGTCGCCGACCCGCTGATGCCTCCCGGCAGCGGCGTCACCAGCCTCTTCGCCGACGGCCACTTCTTGATGGTCATCGGTCCCAGCGACAGCATCCCCGAGCAGGATATGCTGATCAGCCACGAGCTGCTCCACCCCATCGTCCACGCCCTCATCCACACGGACTCGGCCCTGTGGGCTCGCCTGCAGGCCGACAGCTGCTCCTTCGACGCCATTGCCTCGGGCGACCCACAAAACGTCCTGACCCACTTCGTCTACACCAGCTGGGAGAGCTACCTCTCCGAGGTTTTGGTACGCAGCATCTCCCACCGCCTTGCGGGCGTCGCCAACCCCGCCGTCGACCCCTTCGTCATCGCCCCGCTGGTGCAACAGGAGCTGCAGGTGTTCGAGCACGGCCAGCTGCCCTTGACCCAGGCCATCGGCCAGCTCAGCCGCCAGCTGGCGCAGCGCTACTGCCGCAGCCTGGCGGCCTGAGGCAAGCCAACTGCAACGACGTGGAGTTATTTTTTGCCGCCGACCAAAGAAGCCGATAGCCTCCAACTATCGAAATAACGGACATGGAGGTTTCAATGTCAACTTCGGTAAACAACAGTACAGCGCGCACCACCCAAGCCTCGCAAACATCGGCGGCGATCAGCTCGGTTGACACCTTGCTCGGCCAGGCAGGAAAAGATTGGAAGAAAATCCCTAGCAAAGTGCGTGCGGCCCTGGTCACAAAGATAAGTTCCGCCGGGGTGATGCAGGGCGCTTTCACCGCGGGTTTCAAAGCGCAACAGGACCTGGCCAAAGCGCGCCAACACAAGCCTGGTGCCCTCAGCCTCACCGTCGCCTTGGCGAACTCTAAAAAAGCCATTCAGGGCGTTGCGGCAGCCGCGCGCTCAGCGGCCCTCAGCCTACAAAAGCAGGGAACGACGGTGGCCACCAAAGCGCAGGTGAATACGATGGTTGCGGTATTGAACAAAACGACCAACCAAAGCAGTCAAGCCAGTACAATCTCCTTCACGGGCAGAGGCGATCTTGTTCAAGGCTATCCGCCACCTGTGACCTAAAAAAATTACGTCACTCCTTAGACAGATGCGCCCGGGCTCAACTGGCGTGGCTGACTGAATATTTCAAGGGCGGTGCGCACGACGCGGCGGCTGGCGTATAGGTCGCAGCCGCCGCCAACGGCGGCGCCAACCAGCGGCACCCAACGGCGGG
>JBBSTS010000254.1:0-2938 GCA_038235675.1 Myxococcota bacterium
ACCCGCGCGCCTTGCGCAGCCGCCTGCGCACCGACTGTCACCGCCTCATCAAGGCGCTGAGCCGCGGCGACATGGAGGAGGCGGCCGCCTGCAACGCCGCGGACGGCTGGCAGGCGGCGCAGTTTGCCGCAGCCATGCAGGCGTTCGTCGCCACGTTCGGTCCCCTGCGCGCCGATCCGGCGGCGCGCCAGGGGATCCACACCCACATCCGCCAGCTCGGGCCGCGTCACCATCGGGTGACCCAGGCGCTGTGCGACGCCGAGGATGCGTCCGATTGGGCCATCCATGCCGAGGTCTTGGTGCCGACGGGGACGCCCGCCGGACCGCTGATCCGGGTGGAGCGCCTGGGGCCGTCGTGAATCTTGCCTTTGGCGAAAAGCCGCGCCAAGCTGCCCAGACGATGCAATCTACGCAGTATCTGGTGCTAAAGGGGGCGAGATTTGTCGCCCTCGCCTGGGTGGTTTTGCTCGCCCGCGGCGCCCAGGCGGCGGCGCCCGCAACGCTGCAGCCGACGCCGGTCGACGCCAAGACCTACACCGAGACCTTCGGCGTCGACGTCCGCCTGGACGACGGCAGCTTCGTCCACGCCAGCCTGATGATCAGCAATGTGGGCCTGAGCTCCGGCCGCGGGATCTGCCGGCTGCAACACCTGGTGGGCGGCAAAAGCCGCCTCTACCAGCACATCGTCGCGGCAGAAAACTGGCACTACGATGCCGCCGCAAACGGCAAGGCAGCCAGCCTGACGGTGGGGCCCTGTCGCATGGTCGCCGAGGCGCAGGGACTGCAGCTGCAGCTGCCCTTCGACGAGGCCACCTTTGCGCTGCGCCTCGACCGCCCGGCGCAATCGATCCCCACCCCCGGCTCGCCGGTGCATAAGGGCGAGCGTTTCTACGAGTCGAGCATCCTCGTGCCCTTCGCCCGCGTTCAGTGGCGCGCGCAGGAGGCGAAAAAGGCGGCGGTCGAGCTCGCCGGCAGCGCCTTCGTGGACCACTCCCGCTCCACCATGCTGCCGGGCGACTTGGCCTATGGCTGGCTGCGCTTTCGCGGCGGGCCCCCAGGCTGTGGCCGTCTGCTGGTGGTGCGCTACGTCGAGCCAGCGGCAGGCAACCGAAGCCCCAAGCTGGCCGCCTACCTGTGGCGGGAGGGAGAGCCTGCACCGCGCGCCTTGCAGGCGCCGCACATGCAGCTGCCGGCCGCCGGTGCCGCCGCCGAACAGGTCAAAGCCACCCTGTTCGACGGCAACCTGCCGCTGCTCAGGGTGCGCGGCAAGCGCAGCCTGTTGCGCGCCGAGCCCTTCGCCGAGCAAGGCCTATTGGGCCGCATGGTCGGGGCGTTGCTCGGCAAGGTGGTGACCGAGACCTACGCCGCCACCCTGCAGGACCGACAAGAAGGGACGCACTGTCCCCAGATCGAAGGCAGCTTGGAGGTCGACCACCTTGGCAACTGACACGCAGACGCACGCGTCTGGGGCCGCCGGCGCCGCGCCCCCCCCCATCGCCCAACTTGCGGCCGACCCGGGCGGCGCAACGCCGCTGATGTACGCGGTGGTCAGCCGCCACACCGGCCAGGTGGCCCACCTGCTGCAGGGCGGCACGCCGCTGAATGCCACCGACAGCAACGGCCGCACCGCCCTGCACCATGCCTCGGCCTGCGGCCACCTGGACATGGTCAAGCTGCTGCTGCTGGCTGGGGCGCGCTGCGACTCGGTCGACAGCTATGGCACGACGCCGCTGATGGTGGCGGCGCTGGCGGGATTTTACGATACCTCGCAGGCCCTGGTGCGCCACGGCGCCCTGCTCTCCACCCGCGACAAGTATGGCCGCACCGCCTATGACATGGCGCATCGGGCGGCCAACAGCCGCGTCGCACAGCTGCTACGTTTTTGAGGCCGACTCAGGCTTGACTGCGGCGGCCACAACGCATGTATTGAGCGCCTTTTTGGAGCTCGCCCTTGGTCGGTCCCACCACCCGCCTTCGTTCGTCGTCTGGGCCTGCCCCCGCCGTCAACTTCGACCGCCTGCTGCGCGCCAACCCTCACGCTGGCCCGCCACGTGCGACGGCCTGGGTTCTGGACCTCGACGAGAGCTGCGCCGCCCTCAACGGCTGCAGCCGCCTGACGCGCAGCGTCTGGGTGCGCGCAGGCATCGCCCTGGGCGGCTGTGCCATCGTGCTGTACTTCGGCACCCGCCGGGCATGGCAGGAGTTTTGGGCGCAGCACCGCGTGGTGCGGTCCATCGACCCCAGGAAGCAGGCCCTGAACGACGCGGCGCCGAAGGCGTCGGTGGCGCCCGCAGGGGCGGCGGCGGCCCCTACCAGGTGCGAGGTGCGGCACAACCTCGCGGCCGCCCAGCAGCTACTGAAGCAGGACCTATGGCAGGCCAAAATCGAGCGCGTCGCCAGCCTGTGCACCATGGCCGGCACCGGCGGCATGGCCGTCTCGCTGCTTTGCAGCATCGACGCCTTGGTAGCCTGGATGCCAAGCATGCAGAGCCTCAACGTTTGGCTGCTGCGCCTGAGCCTGCCCCTCATCTGCACCGCCAGTGCCATCAACGTCTACGATGCGATGTGCCAGTGGTGGCGACTGCGCGGCGACCGCGCGGCGCTGCGGCAGCAGTCGACCGTTGGCTGTGCGCAGGACGACGCCCACCTTGCCGGCCTGCAGCGCCTGGCGCGGGTGCGGGGCGTGGCCTCACTGGCGCTTGGCATCGGAGCGCCGCTGGCGATGTGGGCAAGCCCGTGGTTTTTGCTCTTAATGCTTCCCGGCGTAGTCGGCCAGGGGTGGGCCAGCGACCGCACGCAGCGGCTCGACCCAGCGGATTTGGAGCCGGCGACGCAGCTGGGTGCCGGCAGCCCCACGCAGTTGCGCGCCTGCATCGACGAGGCGCGGTACTACGGCGACGCCCTGGCCGAGTGCCGCAGCGCTCGGGCGGCCGCCGCC
>JBBSTS010000255.1:0-2926 GCA_038235675.1 Myxococcota bacterium
CCCTGCAGGGCGCGCTGAGCAAAGTCGACGTAGGGTGCCGGCAGCAGGCCAACGCCCAGGGCGCAGCTCGCGGCCGCCAACAGCCCGGCGTCCAACCATCCTGACACTACGCGGCGCTCGGCCAATTCGCCCGGCTCCATGAACAGGGTGACCAACACCCGCAGATAGTAGGAGGCGCCCACGACGCTGGCCAGCGCCGCGGCCACCACCACGCCCTGGCGCTGCGCCGCCAGCGCCGCAGAAAACAGCGACACCTTGCCGAAAAACCCGGCCGCCGGCGGGATCCCCGCGAGGCCGAACATGAACACCGCCATCGCCAACCCCAAGCCAGGGCTGTGGCGGGCGACGCCAGCCAGTCTGCTGGTCGCCAGCTCCAGACGCGGATCGTCGCCGCGCTCGAGCGCAGCGACGACGCCAAAGGCGCCCAGGGTCATCGCCGCATAGGCGAGCAGGTAGAAAAAGATGGCGCTAAGCGCCTGGCCATCGGGCTGCGCCAAAAAAGCCACCACCCCCACCAGCAGGTAGCCGGCGTGGGCGATGCTCGAATAGGCCAGCATACGCTTGATCTGCGTCTGGCGGATGGCCAGCAAATTGCCCCCCCACATGCTGAGCACCGCCAAAACCTCGAACAGCTGCAGCAACGACTCGTTGGCCGGCTCGCGCGCCACCAGCGTGGCCGCCAAAAATCGGCAGAGGCCGGCGAAGGCCGCCACCTTCACCCCCACCGCCATGAAACCGGCCGCTGGCGTCGGCGCGCCTTCGTAGACGTCCGGCGCCCACATGTGGAAGGGTACCGCCGCCACCTTGAACGCGAAGCCCCCCAAGACGAAGGCCACGCCCACCCAGCCGAGCATACTGGGGGCGCCGGCGGCAAAGCATTGGTGCAGGGCGACAAAGCTCAGGCTCGGGTGGCCGCCCCGGGCGCCCACCTCGCCATAAAGCAGGGCGCTGCCGTAGATCACGAAACCGGAGGCGAAAGCGCCGTAGAGAAAGTACTTCAGCGCCGCCTCCTGGCCGCGCTTGTCGAGGCGACGGTAGCCGGCGAGGATGTAGACTGCCAGGGACATGATCTCCAGGCCGATAAACAGCGCCAACAGGTCGCCGGCCATGCACAGCACCAGCATCCCTACCGTCGCCAGCAGCAACAGCGCAAAAAAGTCGCCGTGGTCCAGACGGTGCTCATGCAGGTAGGCCGCCGCCAGCGGCACGGTGAGACAGCCGCTAAAGAGCACCAGCGCAGCGAAGGCGCGCGCCAGGCCATCGGCCTGCAGGGCGCCAAAAAAAGCCGTCGTCGTCGCCTCTTGGTCCAGTTGCGCCCACAAAGCGATGGCCAAACAGGCGAAGGTTACCAGCGCCAGGTGGGCGAAGGCCGGCGACTTCGGCGCCCGCCAATCGCCGGCAACGCTGAGCAGCAAAACCAAGGCTGCTCCGGCGCCGACGCAGAACAGAGGCGTACAGGCGGCAAGCTCGTGGCTCTGCATCAGGGCTCCTTTGCCTGCGCCACCGGCGGCAGCTGCGACGCCAGCGGCAGCATGCCGCTGCGCGCCCGGAAAGTTTCAGCATAGTGCTGCGCCGCCGGCTCAACGAGCTGCAAGAGCGGCCGCGGGTAGATCCCCATGGCGAGGATCAGCAGCACCAGCGGCGCCATCGTCCATCCCTCGCGCCCCGACAGGTCCCGGCAGCGGCCATCCGCAGGGACATGGCCGGGGCCGAAGAACAGCCGCTGTATGGCGCCCAGCATGGTAACGGCGACCACGACCACCGCCAGCGTCGCGGCCATCGCCAGGCCAGCAAACAGCTCGGTGAACGGGCGTGCCCCCATGGCGCCGGCGCTGGCCCACCCTTTGAGCTCGCTCAGCGGCCCCTGCGGATGGCCGAGCAGGACGTGAAACAGGCCCGTCCCCAACAGCCCCAAGAGCGCCGCGCTCAGCGCCAAAAAAGTGCTAAGAAGGTCGAAGCCGCTGGCCTGGCCGCGCTGGCGCGCCTGCGCCAGCCGCGCCATCACCGCCGCCGGTCCCACCAACAACAGCGCCACCGCCAGCGCGTAGAGCAGCTGCGCCACCTCGGCATTGCTCACCGGCCCTGGCGCCAGCGCCCAGGCGATGGCCGAGCCGCGGCTCAAAAATGTGCCCATCAGGATGAGAAACTCGCCCACGAAACCATTGAGGCCCGGCAGGCCCAAAGAGCTCATGGCAACCAGGACGAAAAGGGCGCAGAATTTGGGCATCCGCTGGGCAAGTCCACCAAAGTCCGCCAGGGCGAAGCTGTGGCGCCGCTCGGCGAGCGCCCCGATCAACAAAAACAGCGCCGCGGTGCTGATCCCGTGGCTGACCATCTGTACCAGGCTGCCGGCCATCGCCGTGGTGGTCATCGCTGCCACCCCCAGCATGATGAAGCCCATGTGGCTCAGCGACGCGTAGGCGACCAGACGCTTGAGGTCGGCCTGAACCATCGCCAAAAGGGCACCGTAAACGATGCCGAGGGTGGCCAGCGTGCCCAGAGCCGGCAGCAACTGCGCCGCCGCGTGCGGAAACATCCACAGGGCGTAGCGCAAAAATCCGAAGGCTCCTAGCTTGGCCATCACCGCCGCCAAAATCACCGTCGCCCCAGCGGGCGCCTCGGCGTAGGCGTCGGCCTGCCAGCTATGAAAAGGAAAGAGCGGCACCTTGATGGCAAAGGCGAGGGCGAAGGCCCCGAACAGCCACGCTTCGGCGCCCCCGAGGTTGGCCCACGCCAGGCGCTTGCTGACTTCGGCCCAATCGAAGGTGATGCCGCCCATGTGGCGCACCGACCAGACGGTGTAGAGGATCGCCACGAGCATCATCAGCGAGCCGGCCATGGTGTATAAAAAAAAGCGCAGCGCCGCACCCACCCGCCGGCTGCCGCCCCAGATCCCCAGCAAAAAGAGGGTGGGGACGAGCATCGC
>JBBSTS010000256.1:0-2891 GCA_038235675.1 Myxococcota bacterium
GCACAGGGGCAGCAGCAGCTCCCCGAGCAGCATGGCGCGGTTGGGGTTGCCGGCAGCCTGGCGACGCTGGCGCTGCAGAGCCTGCGCCTGTGCCTCCAGCACCGCCAGCGGCACCGTCGACGGCAGGCAGAGGCTGGCGGCAGCGGCGCACAGCGGCAGGCCACTGCGCGCGCTGAGGCTATGGTGGAGGATCAGCTCAAGCAGCAACAGTGCTTGCGCCGTGCGCTCCGCGTCGCCGCCCAGCTCTGCGGCGAGCGCAAAGGCCGCGTCAACGTCGCCGCCGGGGCCCACCACCCGCAACAGGTGGGTGAGCGTCGCAGCAAAATCCTGCTGCTCGGCCTGCCGCGCGGCCATCTCATCGCCGCCAAAGAGGCAGCGCAGCGCGTGCTGCAAGGGCGCTTGCGCTGCAGGCGCGCAAGGGTCGGCGCGCACGTCTGCGGCCTGCGGCTGCAACCGCAGGATCTGCGCCCGCGAGCGCAAGGTCGGCAAGAGGGCCAAACGTCCGCGCACCTGCAGCAAAAACAGCGTCGCGCCGTGGGGCTCCTCGATGACCTTGAGCAGGGCATTTTGCACCGCTGGACTAAGGCCCTGCGCCGCCGGTACCTGGACGACCTTGAGGCCCCCCTCGCCCGCAATCAGGGCCAGGCGACGGCGCAGGGCATGGACCGCGGCGAGGGTCACCGTGCGCGCCGTGCCGCTGGGGCTGAGGGTGAGCAGGTCGGGATGGGCGTCCGCCGCCACCTGGCGGCAGGCGGCGCAGCTGCCGCAGGCGTCGCCCTCGAGTCGCTCTGCCACTGGCCTGCGGCACAGCACCGTCTGCGCCAGGCAGGCCGCCAACCTGCCGGTGGCGCTGGCATCGCTGCCTTGCAACAAGTAGGCGGTGTAGAGGCGATCGCCGCGCCAGGCGCGGTAGAACTGCGCCACGCAGCGCGGCTGGGCCGAGCGCAGGGACTGAAGCAGGGGTACGCAGCACATAGGCACCGCTCCTATCGGCGAGGAGCGGTGACGTCCAGGCGGCATTGTGATAGGGCAATAAAGGGTGAGCGCCATCGCCAGCAAAACGCCCGTCTACGCGACCCTGCCCAACCTCTTAACCTTCTTTCGCCTCGGCCTGCTGCCCTGGGTGCTGTGGCTGATTTGGCCCAGCTCGATAACGCCCGCACGCACTTTTTGGGCCTCTTTGGTGTACGTGTTGGCCGGCGTACTCGACGTGCTCGATGGCTACTTGGCCCGTCGCACCGGGCAAGTGAGCGCCTTCGGCAAATTTTTGGATCCCCTGGTGGACAAGCTGTTCCACCTGCTGACGCTTCTGGCCATGCTGCAGCTGCCCGGGTTTTGGGTTCCCACGTGGGTGGTGATGGCGGTGCTGGTGCGCGAGATGGCCATCACCGGCATGCGGGCCATGGCCGCCCAGGCCGGCCTGGTGATCGCCGCCGGCCGTGACGGCAAGGTCAAAACCACCTTTGCGGTCGCCGGCATGTGTGCGCTGCTGATCCACTACCCCTACGCCGTCTTGTATGGCTTCGGCAGCTACGTCATCGAGCCCCTCCGCATCGGCCTGCTGCTGAGCTACCTCTCACTGTTCTTCTCGCTGCGCAGCGCCTGGCAGTACGGCCGTGCCCTGGTCCGCCACCTCCAGGTCACGGCTTAGGGTTTAGGCGCCAGGGCACCCCTCCCTGCCACTGGGGCGACGGCGGCGAGGGCACCGCGATCACCAGCCGGTGGTCGGCGGGCAGCGGCCCAGCCGCGTTGAGGGCGCGGTCTTTTTGGCGCCAGCGGATTGGTAGGTGGCTGCCGTTGAACAGGTCACTTTGGGCGGTGCCGCCTTCGGCGGTGTAGTAGGCGCTCAAGTGGTAGAGCAGAGGTGCCGAGGCCCGGGCAAATTTTTCGGAGCTCTTGTCGACCGTCAGGCGCTGGCGCGGCGGTAGGCTGCGCAACAGCTGCAGGCGTGGTGCCGCAGCGGCGTTGAAGGCGGCGAAAAAGCGCCACTGCGCGGCGCTGTAGACGGTGCAACAGGCTACCATGCCGAGGGCCAAAAAACGTCGCAGGCGCAACTGGCTTGGCCGCCGCCGCAGATCGGGTACCAACGCCAACAGCGCCAGCAGCTCGATAAGGCCCAAAAAACGGAAGGCCAACATCATCCCGAAGCTCTCGCCAAGGATCACCTGTCGCGGCGTCAAGACATAGACGAGCGCCAGCGCCGCCAAGGTTGCGCAAGCCACCTGGCGTCCACGCTGGCGGGCTGCGCAGGACGGCAAGGGTGCTTCCTTACGGCGGGCGCGCCAGCGCACCGCTGCCAAAAGCAGCAGCATCCCCTCGTGGGCGGCGCGGCCGAGGCCGTGGTCGAAGGGCCCCAGATGCTGCTTGACGTAGGTCCACTGCACGTCGACGCTGGCCGGCACCCAGCGCACCTGGCCGCCGTGCGCGTGCTGCAGACCGGCCCAAAGAGCCGGCGCCACGGCGACGGCCGTCGCCAACAAAACGCCCCCCGCCGGCCGCAGCAGCGGCCGCCTTGGTCGGCCGCGCCACAGAGCAGCGAGCGCCACCAGCCCACATGGGAGCGCCAACGCCGCGTGCGACAAGGTGGCCCACAGAGCGGCCAAGATCGGCCCGTGGCGGCGCCGCCGCGGCGATTCGGAATCCTGCACTTGCTCCAGCAGCCCGGCGAGACAGAGCAGGACGCCGGGGATACCGATCAGGGTGGCAACGAAGCCCCAATAAAACATCGGCCCAAAAAAAATTAGCGGCACCGCCAACAGCAACACTGCCGGCGCCGCCACCGCTTCGAGGCAGCGACGCACGCTCAGCACCCACGCGGCCGCCATCCCCAAGGTCAGCAGCTTGGCCGCCAGCATGGCGCCAAACAAGCCCACCAAAGGTGCCAAGACGAC
>JBBSTS010000257.1:0-2879 GCA_038235675.1 Myxococcota bacterium
CAAGGTCTCGGAGATCGCCGGATTGAACTGTGAGGGCGGCGCCACCTCGGCGTTGCGCACCTTCTCCAGGGTGCTGAAGTCGCTTTCGCCGATGAACAGCCGCTGGCCGGTGAGCGCCTCGTAGAGTAGGATGCCGACCGCAAAGATGTCCGAGCGCCGGTCGATCTCCAGGCCCCGCACCTGCTCGGGCGACATGTAGCCAAACTTGCCCTTGAGCACGCCCGCCTGGGTCTTCGAGGCGCGGTCTTCGGCCTTGACGATGCCGAAGTCGGTGATTTTCACCGCCCCTTCGTAGCTAACCAAGATGTTCTGCGGGCTGACGTCGCGGTGGATCACGTTGAGCGGCCGGCCGGCCGAATCCGTCTTGCGGTGGGCGTAGTCGAGCCCCTCGCAGATCTTCGACACCAAATAGGCGGCCGCCGGCAGCGGCATGGTCGCCTCTTGCTGGCGAAAGTGGTCGAAGATCTGCCGCAGGTCCTTGCCGGGGACGTACTCCATGGCGATGTAATATTGGTTCTCGAATTTGCCCAGCTCGTAGATCGCGACGATGTTTGGGTGGGCCAGTTGCACCGCCACCCGCGCCTCGTCGATGAACATGTTGATGAACTCTTCGTCCTCGGCCATGTTCGGCAAAATACGCTTGACCGCCAGGACGCGCTCGAATCCCTCGATGCCAAAGGTCTTGGCCTTGAACACCTCGGCCATGCCGCCAATGTTGATCCGCTCGAGCAACAGATATTTGCCGAACATCGAGGCGGGGGTCATCGGATGGGGCGGCCTTGTGGGGGCGAGGAGGATTGCCAAAAGACCTTCCTATGATACGGACACGGAGGTCGACGTGTAAAGCAAACGTCGCCCCCTTTGTTCCGCTTGCTTGGGTAAAGCCAATGGTATCCCCACGTCCGCGGCGGCCAGCCTCTGCCTGCTGCCTGCACCTGCTGCAGCGCCGCAGCCTGTCGGCGGCGGAGCTGCAGCAACGCCTCGAAGCGCGCGACTACGACGCTGCCGAGGTCGCCTGCGCCCTGCGGGACATGCAGCGGCTGCGCTACGTCGACGATGACGCCCTGGCCGAGAACCTGGCGCGCAGCGCCCAGACGAGCGGCCGCGGGCCGCGTTGGGCGGCGCGCAAGCTGAAGCAGCGCCTGCTGCCGACTGCGGCGGCCGAGGCCGCCCTGGCCGCCGCCTTCGCGGACCCCGCGCAGAGCTGCGCCACCGCCACCGACCTGCTTCGCCGACGCTTCTATCGCGACGGGCCGCCGCAAACCAAGCTGCTGCGCGCCCGCCTGCAACAGCGCGCTTTGCGCTTTTTGCTGGGACGTGGTTTTACCGGCAGAGACGCCTATGCCGCCCTGCAGCGCGCCGCTGCGGCCGAGCCCGGCGACGACGCCGACGAGGAGATCCTGCCATGTTGACCGCGCTGAGCCTGCTGGCCATCTCGACGCTGGTGATCGTCCACGAGCTGGGTCACCTGCTGGTGGCCCGCGCCTGCGGCATGCGGGTGCTGTGTTTCTCCATCGGCTTCGGCCCCACCGTGCTGTCACGCAAGGTCGGCGAGATCACCTGGCAGCTGGCCGCCATTCCCATGGGCGGCTACGTGCAGATCGATGGCATGTCCGGCGGCGAGGTGACCTCTGCGGCCCAGGGCGAGGGCGGCGCCAGCACCCAGCCCAGCACCGACCGGCGGCTGTTCAACAGCCGACCCATCTGGCAGCGGATCGCGGTGATCCTTGCCGGCCCGGCGACCAACTGGCTCACCTGCGCCCTGCTCTTGGTCGCCCTGGCGGCCGGCGCAGGACTGCCGCAGCTGGCGCTCGACGAGGCTCGCCTCGGCGAAGTGCAGCTCGGCGGCCCCGCGGCACAGGCGGGGCTGCAGGCCGGCGATCGCATCTTGAGCCTCGACGCCCAACCCCTGGCCGACTGGGATGCCCTGGTGCAGGCCGTGCGCGCCCGCCCCGGCCACAAGTCGCGGCTGGAGATCGCGCGCGACGGCCAGCAGCTCGAGCGCTGGATCACCCCGCGGGACAGCGGCGGCAGCGGCCTCATCGAGGTGGCCCCCTTCGTGCGCCGCACGACCTACGGCTTCGGCGCCAGCCTAGCGGCGGGTTTCGCCGCCGCCTGCGAGCAGAGCCGCCAGCAGACGCATCTGCTCGCCGGCTTGTTTACCGGCAGGGGCCACGCGCAGCTCAGCGGCCTGCCTGGGATCGTCAAGGCGGTCCGCGGCCAGGCGGCCCACTCCGCCAGCCGCCTCTTTGAGCAGCTCGCCAGCCTGTCGATGGGCCTTTGCTGGCTCAACTTGCTGCCGGTGCCGGCGCTCGACGGCAGCCGGCTGCTCTTTTTGCTGCTCGAGTGGGTGCGTCGGCGGCCCTTGGACGAGCGCGTCGAGGGCCTGGTGCACACCGCCGGCTTCGTCCTGCTGCTGGGCGTGATGGCCTTCGTCTCGCTGCGCGACCTGGTGCGCTAGGGCCGCGAGCCTTCAGAGCGCGGCAGCCTGTAGGTGGCCGTGCGGCCCCAGCACCGTCCACTGCCACTGGCTGCCCGGCGGCACCTGGGTCCCCGGCAAGACGACGCTGTGGGCCAAGTGGACGCCGGCACCGACGCGGGCGTCGTCCCCCACCAAAACGCTGGGGCCCCAGCGCACGTCCGCTGCCACCTCGGTGCGCTGCCCCAGCCACGCGGAGCCTCGCTCGCCACGGGTGCCATGGGCTTGGGCGGCCCGCAGGCCCGCGAGAGGGTCGAGGTAGGGCAGCGTCGCCTTACCCGCAAGCAGCGCCGCGCTGGTGGCAAGGTAGCGCTGCGGCGTCCCCACGTCGGCCCAGAAACCGTCACAGCGGTGGCCGTAAAGCGGCGCCCCGCGCTGCAGCGCGGGCATGTAGCCCTGA
>JBBSTS010000258.1:0-2872 GCA_038235675.1 Myxococcota bacterium
GCCCCGTCGACCGTGGTACGCGTCGACGCCGATGGTGGTCTGCAGGTGGTGCGCAGTGGTGCGGTGCCGATCTATGCGGCCGACCGCCGGGCTGGCTGAGGCGCCCAGGCCGGCCGACGGTGAGCGACCCACAACCCGAGAGGTGCTCGTCCGGTGCGGTGCTCGACACGTTTTGGCGCGGTCGCCTGCGCGTCTGGCAGCCGCAGCGCCAAAAAGGTTACCGTTTCACCCTCGACGCCGTCCTGCTGGCGGCCTTCGCGCCAGCCGGCGCGCGCGTGCTCGACCTCGGCAGCGGCTGCGGCATCGTCGGCCTTTTGCTGCTCGCCGCCGGCAAGGCTGCCCACGTCACCGCCGTTGAGCGCCAGCCCCACCTGGCGGCGCTGTGTCGCCGCAACGCGCACGAAAACGGCTGGGCCAAGCGACTGCAGGTGGTCGAGGGCGACCTGCGCCAGGTCCTCGACCCGGCGGCCTTGCCCTACGACGTGGTGGTCTTTAACCCACCCTACTTTCCACTGCGGGCCGGCCGCCGCTGCCCGGAGCCCGGCCGCGACGCGGCCCGCAACGAGTGCCATGGCACCCTCGCCGATTTTGCCGCCGCCGCCGCTCAGGCGCTGAAGCCCGGCGGCCATGCCGCAGCGATCGTCGCCGCCGAGCGCGCCGGGGAGCTGCTCGGCGGCCTGCAGGCGCAGGGCGTTTTCTGCCGCCGCCGCCGCCTCAGCTACGCCCGGGAGGCGGCCGACGGGGCGCCACGCCACTGCCTTCTTGCCGGGGTCCTCTCGCCGCCGCCGCATGCGGCGCCCCTGCCGCCAGCGTGGGGAGAGCCGCTGCTGTTGCATGGCGCAACCGGCCGTACCTTCAGCCCAGAGGTGGCCCGGTGGGTGGACGGCCCAGGGCCGTAAGCAGCATGCGTTCGAAGGCCTGGCGGGCCGAGGGGTCGGCGATGGGGGCCGATACCTGGCGCGCATGTGCCTTTTGCGACGCGCTTGGCGGCTGCACCGCCGAGCTGGCGGGGGGTTTCACGGGCGTCGGCGCCAGATCGCCGCAGCGCACCCGCAGCTCGCGGACGCAGGGCTTCTCCAAACGCGCGTTGAGCTTGGCCAAGAGGTCGGCCTTGAGGTAGCTCAGCTCATTTTGCCAGGCGGGGCTGGCAGCCCGGACGTGCAGGACGCCGCGGCTGAAGCTGTGGACGGCGGTGCGCGCGGCGATGTGGGGGCCAACCGCCTGCGGCCAGGCGGCGGCGATGTTCAGGCGGCGCATCTGGTCGGTGAGTCCGAGCTTCGCCAGCGCGCGCAAAACCACACCGCCGGCGCCTTCCATGGGCATCAGAGCTTTTTTACGGCGACGCATCGGCGCGTTTTATCGCTTGCTGCCGCCCTTTCGCAACGCGCACGGCGGCGCAGACCGTTGACGCCGCCGCGGCCTGCCGGTAGCGTACGCCCTCAGCCTCCGTAGCTCAGCCGGATAGAGCTGGGGATTCCTAATCCCTGTATGCCGCTGGTTCGACTCCAGCCGGGGGCACCACACCAGGAATTTGCGTGGCGATGAATCGCTCCGACCTCGTCCTTGCCGTGATGCAGCGCACGCAGCTGACCAAGAAGCAGGTCGAAGCTGCACTGAGCCTTTTGGTGGTCGAGGTACGCGCGGCGCTTATTGCCGGCCATCGTCTGGAGATCCGCGGTTTCGGCAGCCTGAGCCTGCGCCAGCTGGCGCCTCGCCGCAGCCGTAACCCGCGCAGCGGCGAGGCGCTGGCGATCGGCCAGAAGCGCCGGCCCACGTTTCGCGCCAGCCGGGCCCTGCTGCAGCGTCTCAACGACCCCATCTAGGCAGGCTGGGGAAGGGGCTAAAGGGGATCTGGACGCTACTCTTCGACGGTGGCGCCGAAAGCCCAGCCTGCAGTGAGCCAGCCCTCGGCGACGCCGTAGAAGGCGGGCCGCTCGCCGGCGGTACTGCCGAGGTCGACGCCGCCCTGCAGTCCGAGGTTGAAGGTGCGGGTCAGGTGATACTCGACGCCCAAGGCCACGCGGCCGCCGATGAACTGCAGATCGGCGCTGAGCACGTTGTACAGGCGACCCATGGCAAACTGCAGCTGTGCGTAAGGAACCCACGGCATGCCGGTGTGCGGTAAGCGCCAGCGGGGCCCGATGTGCAGGCGCAGGTCGGTGTTGCTGCCGAAGCTGCCGCTAAGGTCGAAGACGGCGCCGACGATGTGGTCGAAATGGTACTCGGCCTGAGCGCCGAGGGTGCCGTAGGCGACGGCGGTGCCTAAGGCCTCGCCGAGCGAGAAGGAGGGCCCTGCCAGCACCGACAGGGTGGTCGAGCCGGGCTCGGTGGTGTGCGCCTTCGCCGGCAGCGCGGGGGCCATCAAGAGGGCGAGCAGAACCGGCAAACGGCCGCGCCAGGGGCAATCACGCATGCATCAGACCTAGCATGGCGCCTAAGAGCGGTCAAACGCCGCCTCTGGCGTTGACCGCGGCGGTCGTTGGCCCCTACACCCTGGCGGCATGGTCGCCGCCGCCGGTCCCCTTCGTGCCGAGGTGCTGGCGGCGATGCACGCCGTCGCCGGCCTTGGCGCCAATCCCTCCAGCCTGCACGCCGCGGGCCGCGCGGCCCGGCAGGTGGTGGAGGGCTGCGCCGAGCGCGTCGCCGCGGTGGTCGGGCGCGAAGGCGCCGAAGTGATCTTTGTCGCCTCGCGCGCCGAGGCGGCGCTGCTGTTGGCCACCCTGCGCCGCGAGGGCGCCACGCCCGCAGCCGGCCGAACCTGTGTCGCCCTGTCGGCGTCGTGGCAGCAAACGTGCCCGCAGGTGCTCGCGACGCTGCGGCATCGCGGCCACCCGCTGCAGCTGCTGGCCGCACAGGGCACGCCGGCGGCGGC
>JBBSTS010000259.1:0-2854 GCA_038235675.1 Myxococcota bacterium
CCCCACGCGCGCGTTGCTGGTCCAAGGCCCATCTCGCCAGGCGGCGGTCGAAGTGGGAGTGGGAGCGGCTGGAAACGCTTTCGATCGACACACGCCGCGGGGGTTCCAACGCGCTGGCCGCGCTAAGGCGTGCGGGCCGGATCGCCTTGTCGCTGCCAGAGCGCACCATGGCCATGAAGGGACTTGGCATCACGGTAGGACGCGGCGGCAATTCAACTTCAGAATCAACCGCCGAGGCGCGATTCGCAAAGGGCGAGGGCGCCCTATCGTCGGTGGCTGGCCGCCGCGGCTGCACCTTAAACTCTGCCAGCGAGGGGCGAATTCTCGTCCCCTGCGCCGTTGGGGCGTTGTCCCAGCAAAAACATGGCCCGCCGCAGGCTTAGCAGCTCTTCGACGATGATGTGCGAACGACGCGCGAGGCTGCCGCCGCGCTCCGGCGACGCCGGCGAAGAACGCGGCAGATCCCCCACTTGGCTGACGGAGCGCGACAGCGATGTTATTTCGGCCACCCCGCCGACGGGTCGCGCCTGCGACGAAGCCCCGAAGGCCAGCTTCTGGGCGCCGGCAGCCGCGAAAGGCGACTCAACGGCGAAGGCACGGGCAAAGGGGCACTCGAGGGGCGCTGCCCGAGGCGGCAGTAGGGCGCCTATGTTGGCGGCGGGAAGGGGGCTCCGAACCGCAGCTTCCGGCGCGTCGCTGCGAGCGAGGGGGAGGCTCGCCGAGCGTAAGGGCCTCATTTCCATCTGGGAAGAGCCCCGCAACAGGAGCGGAAAGTGGGCGCCATGGTTGCAGGCTAAAACAGGCGGCGGGAGCAACCCAAGCGCGCCAGTCGCCCAGGCGCGAGGCTCGCCGCGGCGAAGCGATCTGAGCTGGACCCCGTTGGCGGGCGATCAATTGGCCGTGAGGGTGAACCAATGGAGGATGCGGGCGCCCTCGTTGGCTGGCCGCAGTGCCAGCCGATAACCCAGCTCCAAAGTAAAAAAAGAATTTGACAGGATGGCGAGCTGCGCCCCGACGCCGACAGCATGGTGCGCTCGCGCGGCGCGCTGGCCCGCCTGGCTCCACGACGCGCTTGCCCAGCCTTCCAGCGCCAGCTGACGCACGAATAGGCTGGGCAACCAGCCGCCGAGCGACAGGCGACCGCGGTCGACCACCAGTGGATAGCGGTAGCTGGCCGCCAGCGAGAAAAAGCGTGAGGCCGCCCACAGGCTGTCCTCGAAGCCGCGCTGCCGCTCGCTCAAATTCAGCGGCCCCGCGAAGCTCAACAGGGTGCGGTAGTTGCGCGCTGGCGTCACGGCATCTTGGACCAGGCCGCCGGCCAGCAGCGCCGCGCTGCTGCCGCCGATGCGCAACAGGCCGAGTTGGTCGTAGACCAGCTGTCGTCCACGCAGGTCGATGCTGAGGCGGTGCCGCGGCGAGCCAGGCAGCGGCAGCGTGGCACCGACGCTGAGGCCGACGTCGAGCAGGGTCGCACTCGACAGCAGCGGCGCCTGAAAATAGGCGAGGCTGAGCGCGGCCGATAGGCCACGCACGACGCCGGCGTAGGCGGTGCCTTCGCTGGCGCCGAATCCCAGGCGCAGCTGTGGGCCCACCAGCTGCAGGGGGGGCCGTGGCGTCAGGCGGCGTGGGTTGGCATCGCGCCGCAGAGCCTGCAGGCCGAAGCTTAGCCGCGAAGTGTACCAGGGCCGCGTCGCCAGCAACGACAGGGCGCTGTCGAGCACCGTTCCCTCGGCGACGAAGCTTGCCGTGGCAATGCCCCACCACGGTGCCGCGGTGGCGTTGAGGTAGGTCAGCTGCCAGGAGGGCAGCATTGCCCACGGGTCGAGGTGCAGATCGATGCCATAGCTGTGCATTCCCAGCCTGTCCTGACCCTGCAGGTAGGCGCCGACCAGGACGCCGTACTGTGGGCTTAGGCTGCTGTCGCCCCCCTGCACGGCCGCAAAATAGGGGAAGCGCAGGGTGGGCCAGCCAAGGTGGTCGGCGGCACGGTAGGGACGGTCGCGCAGCACCGCCGTCGGCGGCGGCGGCGCAATCGACCCGGCGCCGTTAGCGGGCGGCGCGGCGGCGGCGATGGCGGCACCGGCGGCAGGGGCCGCCAGAAGCTGGCGGTCGATGCCCCATTGGGTGCCGGTGAGGTTCAAGAAGACCAGGTTGCCAGCCCCGTCGGGGGCGACGTCCAGCAGTGCATGGGGCGCCTCGGTCAGCTGCTGCGCTGGAACGACCGGGGCGCCGGAGGCAGGGATTGGCAGGACGAAAGCCTGCGCATGGATTGCATCCGCGCGGCGCGAGAAGACCAGCTGCCTATCGTCCAGCCATACGGGGGCGTAGTTGCCGGCATCGTCGTCGGTCAGCGGCCGCGCCGGCGCGGCGCTCTGCGGCTGCCACAAAAAAATGTTGAAGCCCTTGGCGGTGCGGGCCGCAAAAGCGATCTGACTGCCGTCGGGCGAGAAAGCCGGCGCCCCCAGCGAGCTGAGGCCCGGCGGCAGCGGCGCCTCTTGCGCCGTCGCCAGTTGCGGCGCGGCGTCGCCTTCCAGCGGCAGCACCACCAAGCGTGCCTTCTGGGCCTGCAGGGCGATGGCGGCGTAGCGGCGCCCAGGTCCATCGAGGCTGCCGCCCACCACGCGCCGCAGCGGCCAGCGAACGCGGACGCTGCCGTCGGCCACGCGCACCTGCCACAGGGAGGTCTGAGCACTGGTGTCGGCGGCCACGTCGGCGACGACGCCGGTGAGGCTGCGGCAGTCGGCCGAAAAAGCCAACCCGCTGACGCCCTGGGCCGCCACCGTCAGGGCCCCACGCGGCGGCAGCACGTCGTTGAGCCGACGGCTCCAGCGCCGCCGGCCGGCGGCGTCGAAGA
>JBBSTS010000260.1:0-2848 GCA_038235675.1 Myxococcota bacterium
GGATGAGCAGGTCGACCGTCGGCATGGCCTCAAAACCTCAGGTAGGAGGTGAGCTGGCCGGCGCGGATGAGCCCCGTCGGCGTGCGGATCAACGGTACGCTCGCCGACCACTTGGCCGCCAACCGCTGCATCAGGCGCTGGTAGGCTTCTTCGCCGCTGCGCAGGCTGCCACCGCTGCCGTTGTGCACCAGCGGGTTGTAGATCCCCACCACCGCCTGCCCCTGGGCCGCGGCACTCAAGCAGACGTCGGGGCCGTAAAAATGAAAACCGTCGAGGGTCGCGGCGTCGAAGCGCACCCCGGAGGATTTACGCAGGATCATGCAGTGCTCGTCGACCGTCTGCACGTCGATCAGCGGATGACGGAAGCGCGTGTTCCAGTCGAAGCTGCCGTCGATCTTCTGCACAATGCCGGAAGTCACCCCATCGAGGCGGATGCCGGCGGTGCCCAGGATCCCCCAGGGACGCTTGCCCAGCTGGGCGAGGCGCAAGAAGAGCAGGTCGACCCAGGCTTTGTAAAAAATGACGTCCTGATGACAGAGGACGACGACGTCGGCGCGGGCCGTCTCGATGCCGAGGTTCAAGGCGCTGGCGGCGCTGTGGGCGTTGCCCGCATTGTGGATGGGCAGCACCTCGATCTGGCGCTCGGTGGCGCCGTTGAGCAGGCTGCCCCAGACGTGGGAGATGTACTGCGGCGTATCGTTGATGCAGCTGACGACGCTGAGATCCATCGCCACGGCGCCGGCCTGCGGCGCCTGCAGCAGCTGCGCCAGGCTGGGCGCCGATGCCGAAGCGTCGAATTGCGCCGGCAGCCGCGGCAGCGGCGCCACCTCCGGGCTCGCCTCGCACACCTGCGCGGCAGGGGCCACCACCGTTTTTTGTCCCCGACGGCCCAGCTGGGCGCACAGCGCCGCGGCCAGCGCCGGCGACGTCGCCCCGGCGACGGGCCCCAGCTGCGCCAGCGACGACCGCCGCAGGAGCAGGCAGCTGCCGGCGACGGCCGCCACCTGGCGCACCGCTTTGGCAGCCTCTCCCAGCTGCGGCCGCAGCGCTTCGTTCAGGGGCCGGAGCTGATCGCCGTCGACCACCCAGCCGCCCTGCAGCAGCCGACCGCTGGCGTCCAGGTGCCAGGCACCGACGGCGCCAACCTGCGGGTGGGCGCGCAGGCGAACGAGCAGCTGAAAGAGGCAGAACAGCTGCGGCAACGACTCGGGCGACAGCAGCCAAATAAATTCGCCACGGGCTACTGCGGCCAGCGCCGACAGCGCCGCGTCGGCCGCGGCGGAGCTTACTGCCACCGCCTGCTGCGGCAGCGGCGCCTGTGCCGGGGGCATGGACAACCCCGGCGCGCGGGCGACGAGCCACTCGAGGTTGGGGTAGCCCTCGAAGAGGGCCAGTTGACGCTGCAGCGGCAGCAGGGCGGCGGGCGGCGCGGTCGAATCGAGGCAGAAAACGCTCACCATGGGCAGACAGGCACGCTGGCTGACGAAGGTCTGGGCGCACAGCCGACTTTGGCTCTGAAGCTGCTCCTGCCCAAGGGGCGTGAAACACACCGGCGTCGCGGCCGCCGGCGAAGATGCCACTGCGGCCACTGAGATCACCCCTGCTCCCATGCCCCATGGTCACCGGTGAGGCAGGGTCGACGCAACTGGCGCGTCTGCGGGCGCCGTGACGGCAGGCTAAAAACTGCCGCGGATCCCCAGCCCCGCACGGGCGAGGGCCGGCGGCGGCGTCAGCTGCAGCCGCCGGCCGAGGGCGGCCGGCAACACACTGCCCATGCTGGCGCCCAGCAGCGCGCCGGCGAGGACATCGCTGGCGAAGTGCTGGCCGCCGGCGACGCGGCCGTAGGCGGTTACCCCCAGCAGGGTGCCGCTCAGAGCCCACAGGCCACCGCGCCGCCAGCGCCAGGCCGCGCCGACGTGGCGCTGGGCGTAGGTCACGCAGAGGGTGCTCAAGGCGGCGGCAGCGGCGGCGGTGTGGCCGGAGGGAACAGAGAGCTGCGCGGAGGCCGCCTGGGTCGCAGCGCGAACGTTTACCGGCCGCGGCCGGCGCACCGAAAATTTGAGGGCGTCGGTGAGCAGGTCGGTGAGCGCCACGACGTTGGCCGCCAGCGCCACGTCGGCGCCGACGGCAGCCCAAGCGGCCGCGGCGCCGGGGCCGCGCAGCGCCGCGGCGCGGTCGACCACCGGCAGCAGCAGCGGGGCGCCCAGTGCCAGCCAGCGACCGACGTCGCTGGTACGCCGCCAGGCCACCGAGCTCTGGCCGTAGAAGGCGCGGTCGAGGGCGGTGAGGCTGGCCGGATCGCAGCGCTGCGCGCCGGTCTGCAGGACGCAGCTCGGCGGCGCCCGCAGCACCGGCGCCACCGCCGCCTGCAGCAGGGTGGCGACGCCCAGGGCGCCGCCGGCGCTGAGCAGGTGCAGGCCCGCCTGACCGGCATAAGGGGAGTCGAGCGCGGCGGTGGCGGGGCTCGGGCGGACGGAGAGGATGGCACAAGCCAGCAGCATCGCGCCGGCGCGGGCGCGGGCGCGGCTCACGCGCGCCTCGCCGCCGGCGGGCCCAGGGCCAAGAAAGCCTGCAGCTGCGCCACCAGTGCTGCCTGCTGGTCGACGTGGACGAAGTGGCCGGCGCCGGGGATCACCACCACCTGGGCGCCCTGCTCGCGCAGGCGTGAAGCATCGTCGTGGGTCACGTAGCGGGAGGCGCCGCCGATGATCTGCTGCAGGCTGCTGCCGTGGGCGGCGACGATGGGCCAGAGGTCCTCGGCCAGGGCGCTGTGGTGAAAGCGCTGCAGCCAGGCGCGGTCCAGGCGCCAGGCGAAGTGCCCCTCTTGCAAAACGAAGTTGGTGAGCAC
>JBBSTS010000261.1:0-2827 GCA_038235675.1 Myxococcota bacterium
CCCTTAGGCTCGCCGCTGCGCGGGTCGGCCGGCAGCAGCGGCTCCCCCGTGCGGGGGTCGATGGGCATGCGCGCCTCGCCGCTGCGCGGGTCGATGGCGCCCTGGTTCGCGGCGGCGTAGACATCTGCGGTGATCGGCCGGCCAGTCTGTGCGTCGACGCGGTCGATGGACTCGACCGGCGTACCATAGGTGGCCGACGACGGCTGGCCGACGGCGGCGCGGGGCCTGCCGGTCAGCGGGTCGAAGACGGCGCTGCGGGGATCGCGGGAGACGCCAGCGCGGGCGCCGCCCCTGCCTTCGGTCACCTCGGCGCTCAGGGGCAGGCCGGAGCGCGGGTCGATGGGGGGACCTGGCTGCGCGCGGCGTGGATCGGGTTTGCCGCCCGCCTGGGTCACGGTCTGCGTCAGGGAGGCGCGCGTCGACGGGTCGAGGCTGGCCGGATCCGTCTGCGTCTCGGGCTGCGGCCGGCCGCTTTTGGGGTCCACCGGCCGGCCGACGGGAAGCGGCGCCGCTGCACCAAACGCTGGCAGCGCCCGGGCGCTTGCAGCGGGCTCGCTGCCGGGAGCCGGCAAACCGGGCGGGCCCCCCAAAGAAGCGGGAGGGGCGCGCCCGAAGGCCGTGGGGCTTGGCGCATTGCCGGCCTGTTTGACCTGAGTGAGGCCGTAGCGCAGCAAATCGGCCTTGACCCCCGGGTCGGCGCGGCGCTCCTGGACGAAGGCGCTCTGCAGCAGCTGCTGCAGCGCCCCGGCCGAGGCCGGATCTGCGAGGATCTGCGCCTGCAGGTCGGCGGCCTGCTGTGCGTTGGGGATGGCATTGGCAAATCCAGGCAGCTGGGCCAGCGCCACCAGCGCCTCGCTGGCGGCGATGCCGCGCTGCGGCTCTTTGATGAACGCGGCTTGAAACGCCTGTTTTTGATGCGCAGTGAGCTTCTGCTGCAGGTCGCCCTGGCCCTCCCAGGCCTGTGCGGCGGCGGCAGCGGATGGGCCCTGCTGACCCTGCACCACCTGGCGCCAGGCCGCCTGAACCGGGTCGGCGTGGCGCTCGAAGCCCTCCTTGCCGCCGGCCTGCTTCTGCACTTCGGCCAGCTTGGTCAGCAGGGCCTTCTCGGCCGACTTGCGTATGGCCTGGCGGACGTGGTCGTCGCCCGTCTCGTCTTCGTTGGCCTTGCTCTGCGCCGAGGACTGGGCCTGGGAGATGGCGGCGTAGACGGACGCATCGAGCGCCAAATCCGATTTGCCTACCTCTGCCATGCGCGGTCCTTTGCCGGTGATTTAGCTGCCGAGTTTGCGGATGATCGACATATGCGTCTCATGGAAGACTTTGGCTAAATTACTGAGCGTCTGCATCATTTGTTGCTGGCGCTGCACCATCTGCTGCAACTTGAGCTGCGCCAGCTGATTGTCCTCGCCCACCAAGGTGAGCTGGGTTTCGAGCCCCTTGATGTACTCCTCGAGCTGCTTGCTGCTGCTGACGTTGCCGTCCGGCTGCGCCTGGCGCAGTCGCAGGCTGCCGTCGGCGTCCACCAGCGCGAGGGTGGAGAAGCGCTGGCGGGTGTAGGGCACCGACAGCGCCTCCGCCCCGGCGTTGTCGCTCAAAAAGCGCCTTGCCTTGGTGATCTCCTCTCGCAGGCTGCCGCGCAGCTCGGTGAAGTAGTCCACCCGCAGGGCGTAGTTGCGCATGTCCTCGCCGCTGGTGGCGTAGGCATCGGCGAGCACCTTTTGAACCAGGGCCTCGACCGGCATCGCCTGCAGGTTGGCACCGCCGGCCTGCTGCATGTGGGTGAGCATGTCGCCATAGTTGGTCTGCAGCTGTGCCTTTTTGGCGGCCGCCAGCGGCTGCTCGCCCGCAGCGCCGACCTCGGCGCGGGTGCGCGCCTGCATGTGGCGTAGGGCGCGCTCTTGACCGGGGCTCAGCCCCAAATCCACCGCGCTGGCCTGGCCCTGCGCCAGGCCGCCACCGTCCTCGTCGGCGTGCGACTGCAGGGCGGTGGCGTTGGTGCCCATGGACAGCTGGCGCGCCGCCTGGCGCAGGGCGCCATTAACCAGTTCGTCGGGGTCGGCGGCATCGCGTTGGGCGGCGCGGCGCGCCGCCTGTTGCTGCAGCGCCTGCAGCTGCTGGCCGGCCTGCGCCAGCTGGTCGAGCTCGTCTTGAACCTTCGACGCACCCTCGTCGCGGGCGGCCTGGAGGCTCTCTTCGAGCTGCAGCAGCTGCGGCAGCTGGCCGTGGCGGGCGCGCGTTTCGGCGCTGACGGCCAGCAGACGGGCGCGCAGTGCCGTGAGCTCCTGGCGCATGGGGCCGCTGGCAGCGCCCGACTGCAGCTGCGCCTGCACCGCGCCGAGGCGTCCGAGCAGGCCTTCGAGCTGCGCTGCGGCGTCACCGAGCGCAGCGGCATAGCTCGAGGGCATGGCACTGTAGAGGTCGGCTGCGGGCAGGGCAGCAGAGCGAGGTACGAGAGGGGGGGATACGACGGATTTATCGAGGGCCATGATCTTCTCCAGCCATTATAGTCGGGAGAAGATTAATGGCGGACGCGGCCGCCCCTGTCTAGGGCGCGTCGATGACGCGATACGTCTTAAAGGTCTTTAGCCCTCTTTCGCCTTGTGCCCCTCGGGGGTGTCCGGCTCGTCGCTGCCGTCGAGGCCGTGCAGATCGGCGCTGCCGTTGGCGGCGGCGCTGGGGGCAAAGTTGGCCTGCCAATTCTGCACCGCCCGCGTGCGCGCATCGTTGTTCGAGCGGTTGGCCGCTTGGTCGGCGCGCGCGCTCGATTCATTGCGCGCCCGCTCACCCTCGCCGCGGTTGGCCTGCTCGTCGCGCGCCTGCGCCGCCG
>JBBSTS010000262.1:0-2806 GCA_038235675.1 Myxococcota bacterium
GCCACATCGCTGCCGCGGTTGCCACCCGCCAGGCCGCAGCGGGCCTCGGCCTGGGCGACGGTGTTGCAGGTAAGGACGCCGAAAAGCACGGGCACCATCGTCTCCAGGGTGGCGTGCATGATCCCCGCCGCCGCCTGCTGAGAAACAAAGTCGAAGTGCGGCGTGTCGCCGCGGATCACCGCCCCCAAGCAGATCACGGCATCGACATTGCCGCGCTGCGCCAGGCGCTTGGCCGTCCACGGCAGCTCGAAGGCGCCAGGAACCCAGAGCACCCGCTGCGCCGATGCCTCGACGCCATGGTGCGTGAGCACCTCGGTGGCGCCAGCCAACAGGCGCGAGACGATGGGTGCATTGAAGCGGCTCACCACCAAGGCGATGCGGGCTCCCCGACCACAGTCGGGTGCCAATTGCACCTCGCGGGCGCTGCCGTGCTGGCGGATCTGCGTCGTCGTCATCGTTTTTACGACTCCCGCGCCGCAGCGTCGCGCTGCTGGCTGCGATGGGCAATGAGCTCGGCGACGCTGCAGATGGGCAGCCCGTGCGCCTTGGCATAGGCCTGCAGGCGGGCGCCGCGGGCCATCGTCCCGTCGTCGTCGATGATCTCGCAGATCACCCCGGCAGGCGGCAGCTGCGCCAGGCGGCAGAGGTCGATCGAGCCCTCGGTCTGCCCCGGACGCTCGAGGACCCCGCCGGGGCGGGCCCGCAGGGGAAAGACGTGGCCGGGGCGCACCAGGTCCGCAGGGGTGCTGCGTGGATTGACGGCGACCCGGATGGTCTGGGCACGGTCGGCGGCGCTGATCCCGGTGGTGACCCCCTGCGCCGCCTCGATGGAAACGGTGAAGGCCGTCTGCAGGGTGCTGGTGTTGTGGGCCACCATCATCGGCAGCGCCAATGCATCGGCGCGCTCGCCGGTGAGGGTCAGACAGATGAGGCCGCGGCCGAAGCGGGCCATGAAATTGATCGCCGCAGGGGTGACCTTGGCGGCAGCAAAAACCAGGTCGCCCTCGTCCTCGCGGCTGGCATCGTCGGTGAGCACCACCATGTCGCCGCGGGCGATGGCGTCAACGGCACGTTTGAGGCTGGAATTCATGCGTCGTCTCCGGCCGGCACGTGGAGGAGGCGGTCGACGTAGCGGGCCAAAAGGTCGACTTCGAGGTGGACCAGGTCGCCCTCACGGCGATCGGCGAGGGTGGTGCTGGCGAGGGTGTGGGGGATGAGGGCGACGCAAAAGTTGGCGTCGATGACCTCGGTCACGGTAAGCGAGACGCCGTCGACGGTGACGCTGCCGCGCGGCGCCAGATAGCGCCGTAGCGCGCTCGGGGCGGCCACCCGCATGTACAGGGCGCTGTCGCGCTGCTGCAGCTCGACGACGTGGCCGCAGCCGTCGACGTGGCCGCTGACCAAGTGCCCGCCGAGGCGGTCGCCAAAGCGCAGGGCGCGCTCGAGGTTTATCCGACCGCCCACCTGCAGGGCTCCGAGGCCGGTGCGTGCCAGCGTCTCGGTGGTCGCCTCGACCGCGAAGGTGCCGGCGGCTGCGTCGAGCGCGACGATCGTCAAGCAGCAGCCGCCGAGGGCCACCGAGTCGCCCAGGCTGAGGCTCTCTGGCGGCAGGGCGCTGTGGATCGTCAGCCGGCAGGGGGCCTGCGGCTCAGTTTGCGACCTCGCACTGCACGTGCCGATGGCCTCGACCAACCCGGTAAACATCGCGCCTGCTTAACAGGGCGCGCCGGCGCGCGCCAGCCTCCCGCTTTTGCGACCATTTGCGTTCCTGACCCATCGATGGCCTGCTCTGAAGAATGCGCGTTTGGACCGCCTTGTTGGCCACCCTTGCCGCCTGCGGCGGCCCTGCCGCGGCCCCATCGAGCCTGCCGAGCACCGGCAGCATCCAGCTGTCGCTGCCCGCCCAGGCCATCGAGGGGACGGATTTGAACTGGGTGGGCGCCTTTTATGCCCCCAGCTTCGACAGCAACGGCGACCCGCTGGTCCTGATCTGGCTGAGCAGCAGCCCGAAGGCCTGTGCGGCACTGGGACAGGGCGCCAACCTCGCGGGCGCCAACCTTCTGGACCTGCGCCTGAAGCTGCGCTCACCCGGCGGCAGCGCCGTCACCCCACAGGTGGCCCGCACCTATCAGCTCAATGGCGGCGCCACTGCCACCGCCACCGCGCGCATCCTGGCGCTGGACGATGGCTGCGCGCAGAGCCTCGCCGACGACGAGGGGCTGATCAACCAGGGCTCGGCCTCCATCCTCCGCTGGGCCGGCACCGGGTCGCCACTTTCGGGCGCCCTCAGCGGCAGCAGCGCCAGCGGACGGCCCTTCGGCCTGACCTTCACCGCCGCCTACTGCGCCGCCCTAAGTCCGGTAGGCGCCGCCGCGCCCCTGCAGTGCCAGTCAGACCCCAGTGGCGGTGGCGGTGGCGGCGACGGCGCCTAATTTGTCCTTGAAGTGGCCCGCGCCTCCGCCGCTTGCTCGGCTTCGCGCGCCCACAGGTCACTTTTCCACAGCATGTGAACCTCCTCGATGCCGCAGACGGCGCCCAGCGCCAGGCCAAAGTAGGTGGCCTGCATCACTGCCCCGTGCAGGGTGCTGGAAGCGACGCCGAAGGGGAGGCACCCCAGGCCCCAGCGGCAGGCCAACCTGAGCGCCACGCTGCCGGCCGCTGCCTGCGCCAGGTTGCGCGCCACGATCAGCGCGCCGCTGACGCCTTGGCTGGGGCTGAGGTCGGCGTTGTGGAGGGTGGCCAAGGCGACCCCGACGAAAACCCCCAGGGCGGTAGGCATGATAAAGGGTTTGGGAAAGGCGGCGGC
>JBBSTS010000263.1:0-2799 GCA_038235675.1 Myxococcota bacterium
AAATTTGTCGGTAACTGAGAGCCCGCAACCAGCACTGCGTGCCAAGACGAATTGTTTACTGGCCCCTGTGACGTAAAGCTTTGTCTGCCGATCAGACCACGCGTTTTTCTGCACCCCTGATGTTGGACCTGAATAGTTACCATTTTTTTTCAGCGTCTCCCGCGCGCTGCCAAGTAGGTCTAGATCCATGTCCTCAGAGTAGCGCGGACTGCGAAAAAAGAAACGCAGATTGACGCCGCCCTTGAGGACCAGCAGACGCGGATCGACTGCCCTCTGCAGGCGCCTGAGAAATAAAAAATGAAAGATTTCAGCCAGTTGACGTGACAATGCCATGATTTTTATGTACCTAGAATGCCATTTTTGTCAACTGGGGTGCATAATACGATGCCATGCAGCAGTGGGGCTGATGCGCGCCTAGGGCTGTAGGCTTAAGCCCAAGAAGACCTCCCCCAAGTCGCCCAGGCGCACGCCCCCGCCCCTGAGCCTATCCTTGGACGTGCAGGAGACCTGCTCCAGGGTGGTGAACATCACCCCCTGCCCCACCTGCAGAGCGGAGCAACCACTCGCGTGAGGATCTGAAGCAGGCTGGGTCCGCTTCGGATCCGCTGCCGCAGCGTCTTGGGACAGGGCCGGCAGATGTTATGTAAACTCAGGGGGACCAGCAGCGCCACGCCGCCGACCTCCATCGCCTTGGCAGAGCATGCCGGCTGGGTTCACTTCGTCGCCTTCTTTCCGGACGGCACGAGTGCTCCGACTCACTCTTACTGGCACACAGGGCATCGGCATCGAGCAGAGCTTTCCCGGCGGGGTCCGCGTGGTAAGCGCACCCTATTGGCTGCAAAAAATTAATTTTAATACCGCCAAGGGAGATGCTCCCGAATAGGCTCAGTTGCCCAGGAGGCCGGGGCACGGGGGCCTTTCTCAGCCGCTTACGTGACGGCCTTTGACCAGACGCAGGGCAATGGCGCCTTTGAGGGTCGGCTGGGCGGCGGCGATGGCTTTGTGCAGCGCTTCGGAATCGGCCTGCACTTGGGCCAGCTGCTTGGCCTGCTGGGCTTCGAGGGCCGTGCGCCGCGGGGCGGTGAGCTGGTCGGCCGAGCGGGCGCGCACCTGAGCACGGCGCAGCAGCCGCAGGCGGCCGGCCAGGGCGGCCTTGGCCGCCTTGCGGGCGCCGGCCACGGCGGTCTGCAGCACTTCAGCCACCAACTCCTCGGCGGCGGCAAAGTTGCCTGCGCACAGCTGCTGCCAGCGGCCCAGCGAGCCGCGCAGCGGACTGGCGTCCATGCGCTCGAGCGGCCGGTCGGTCTGCTCCAGCAGCGCTTCATACTCCGGCTGGCGATGGCCAGCCTCGTCCAGCGCCAGGGTGAAGAGACGCTGCTTGAAGTAGGTCCGCGCCGCGGGCTGGTCTTCCGGCAAATCGAGGGCGAAGCACCAGATGAACACCGCGCCGTCGCGGGCGCTGCCGCGCAACAGCGCCAGGGCGGCGCTGGCGTCGTCGGCCTGCTCGGCCCACTGGCAGGCCTGGGTCAACAGCGGGTGGCCGAAGGACAAAAACTCGATCTCTTCGTGGTCCAGAGCGTCGTGACGGTCGAAGGTGGCGGTATACAGGGTGTCGCGCCCGGCGGCGCCCTGGGCGTTCTCCACCGCCACACGGCTGCCCGCCTGGCTGTGCAGATCGAGACGGCTGTGGTCGGCGTAGCGGCGCACGAAGGCGGCGGTGCGCGCCTCCAAATCGGCCGGCACCGCCGCCACCACCGCCTTGGCCCGCGCCGGCGAGAAGCTGGCGTGGTCCAAGATGGGGTCTGCCTCGTCGTCGATCCGCTTACGGGCGCCGTCGACCAACTCCTGCGTGGCGGTGAAGAGCTTCTGCCAAGCCTCCGTGCCCGCGCCCTGCATCATCAGCTGTGCAAGCTGCTGCGCGACGTACTCCAGGGCGTGGTCGATGCCGCCGACCGTGCGCTGTAGGACGCCGATGGACTGCTGCATGACCTTGAGGACCGCCGCCTCGTAGCCACCGGCGAAATAGGGCACCCAGACGTGCACGTCGCGGGTCTGCCCGACCCTGTCGATGCGGCCGATGCGCTGCTCGACGGTGGCAGGACGCCAGGGCAAATCGTAGAGGACCACCTGGTGACAAAACTGAAAGTTGCGGCCCTCCCCACCCGCCTCGGTGCAGAGCATCACCCGCGGCCCCCGCGGGTCGCGGAAGTAGGCAACCTGGCGGTCCTGGTCGCGTGGCGCCAGCTCGCGATGGAACATCGCCAGCTGGCCATCGATCAGCGGCGCCAAGGCGTCGCGCAGCGCTTTGACCGCGACGGCGCTTTCGACGAATACCAGCACCTTGTCGCTGGCCTCCTGCTGGCGCAGCAGCTGCACCAGCCAGCGCAGGCGCGCGTCACCGGTGGGCAGGCCCATGGCGTCGACGGGCGCCTGCACCACTGCGTCCACCGCCGGCGCCAGCTGCAGGGCAAGGCCGTCGCTGTAGGGGCGGATGATGTCGAGCAGTGCCCGCGGCGTGGCCCACAAAGCGCGCAGCAGCTCGCCGAGGACGCGGCTGCGCTGCGCCTCGCCCATCTCCTCGGCGAGGTCGAACATCACCGTCTCGCCCACCTCGAGCAGCAGCTCCTGCGCCTCGCTCGGCTGCAGCGCCACCACGTGCGGCACCCGATTGGGCATGCCGCCCACCGGGCCGCGGCGGTTGCGCACGACGTAATCGGTGAAGCCGTGGCGCTCGCGCAGGGCCGCCAAAATGGCGGGTGCCATCTTGGCCACGTCCGCGTCAGGCCCGAGCAACGCGCG
>JBBSTS010000264.1:0-2788 GCA_038235675.1 Myxococcota bacterium
GCCGGGCTGGGGCGGCGCCGGCGCGTCCTCTCGCACCAGGCGTAGGCCGACGGCGTCCACCTGCGCCTCGGCGCGGCCGCGCAGCTGCACCTGCGTGCCGACAAGGGCGCGCACCGCGCCGTCGCTGTGCTGCAGGGTGCGGCAGGGCAGGCCGGTGTAGGCTGGCGGGCAGAGGCACACCTCGAGGTCGCCGAGGACCGGCTCGGAGGCGACGAACACCACCGGCAGGCCAGCGAGGGCCTGTTGCAGCGCCGTGCGCGCCTGCGGCAGCGTCGCGGCCCCCAAGGCGGTGGCGGCGGCGAGGGCGCCTAGCGCCTGCCACTGGCGGCGGCGGTGCGGCGCCGCCGCCCGACGTTCACGGCCGACGACGTCGAGCTGCGCCAGGCGGCGCGCCGCCTGCTGCAGGTGCAGGCGCTGCAGGCCTCGCGAGCCGGGGCTGGCGGCGCCGGGGCGCAAGAAGGCGCAGGCCGAGCGCAGGCTGCTGCCGAGCTCCGGACAGAGGTCATCGAGCCGCCGCAGCAAGCGTGCGCTCCGCCGCGGGCGAAAAAACTTTTGCCTGTCGGCCAAGGCGGCGCTGGCGCCAGCAACGCCCAGCAGCAGGGTAAGCCTGCCGCCCAGCCGCAGTAGGGCGACGCCGTCCGCCGGCCGCTGCGCCGCGCTCAAGCCCAGCGCCGTCAACCATCCCAGCAGGATCAGGGCGGCGGCCAGTCGCAGGGCGCCCAACAGCGTTGCCCACGCCCGGGCGCGCCGCCAGGGCCGCCAGGCGACGCCCATCAATTGCTGCAGGGCAGCCAGGTCGTCCGCACCACTCACCGCCCCAGACTAACAGGCCCCGGGGTCGGTTGACATGCACCGCAGGGCCGCCGTAGACGAAGATTTCCGCTTTTTTGTAAGGATCTGACCTTTGGCGCAGCGAATCGACAAGGTGCTGATCGCCAACCGAGGCGAGATTGCGGTGCGCATTGCCGCGACGATGCGCACCCTCGGCGTGGCAACGGTGGCCATCTACTCGGACGCCGACGTCGCCGCCCTGCACGTGCAGGTGTGCGATCAGGCCGAGCGCATCGGCCCCGCCCCCTCACGCCAAAGCTACCTCGACGGCGACGCCATCGTCGCGGTGGCGCTGCGGCTGGGGGTCGACGCCATCCATCCCGGCTACGGCTTCTTGGCCGAAAATGCCGACTTTGCCGCGGCGGTGCACGCGGCGGGGCTGATCTTCATCGGCCCGCCGGTCGCCGCCATGCGCACGATGGGCGACAAGACGCGCGCCCGCGCGGCGATGAGCCAGGCCGGCGTCCCCACCGTCCCTGGCGCCCTGCTCGGCTCAGGAGCACCGTCGCCGGCGCGCGCTGCGGCGCGCTTGGGCTACCCGGTGATGCTCAAGGCGGCCGCCGGCGGCGGCGGCACGGGCATGCGCCGGGTCGACGCCGAAGCTGCCCTCGATGCGGCGCTGGCCTCCGCGCGCAGCGAGGCGCTCAGCGCCTTCGGCGACGCCACCGTCTACATGGAAAAATACGTCGCCGAGCCGCGCCACGTGGAGGTGCAGGTATTCGGCGACGTCGACGGCAAGATCTGGGTGCTGGGTGAGCGCGAATGCTCCTTGCAGCGCCGCCATCAAAAAGTGGTCGAGGAGTCGCCCTGCCACTGGCTGACGCCGGCGCTGCGCCAGACCCTCTGCGACGTCGCTCGTAAAGCCGCGGCGGCGGTGGACTACCGCGGCGCCGGCACCATCGAATTTTTGGTCGACGCCGCGGGCAACGGCTACTTTCTGGAGATGAACACCCGCCTGCAGGTGGAGCACGCGGTGACCGAGGCCTGTTTCGGGGTCGATTTGGTCGCTGCCCAGCTGCGCGTCGCCCGCGGCGAAAAGTTGAGTTGGCCGTCGGCGGGGCTGCCGTCGCGCGGCCACGCCATCGAGGTGCGCCTCTACGCCGAAGATCCGGCGCAGGGGTTTTTGCCCTCTCCCGGCCACGTGCAGGCGTTGCACCTGCCCGATGGCGCCGGCATTCGCGTCGACCGCGGCCTGCTGGCGCCCTGCGATGTGTCGCCGCACTACGATCCGATGCTCTGTAAGATCATCGCCTGGGGCGAGGACCGCCCGCACGCCCTGGGTCGCCTGCGGCAGGCCCTGCGGCGCACACGGGTGCTGGGGATCCGCACCAATCTGGATTTTTTGCAGCAGCTGATGGCCCATCCCGACGTCGTCGCCGGCCACTACCACACCGGCACCATCGCCGCGCAGCCGAGCTGGGCGCCGCAGCCCCTGTGTGCGGCAACCCAGGAGCTGGCGGTGGTGGCCGCCGTCTTGGCCACTTGGCGGCGTGATCTGCGGGCCGCGGCGCCGACCGCGGCGGCACGGCCAGCGGCCGACAGGCGCAATTGGCAGCGGGCCCTGCAGCCGATGGGCCTTTAGATGAAATACGTCGTCCTGCTTGCGGGCGAGGCTATCGAGGTGGCCATCGAGGCCCTCGGTGCCACCGACTATCGCCTGCAGCTCGGCGAGCGCTGCCTCGAGGTGCAGGCCACTGCCACCGGCGAGCTCAAGGGCGGCTGGGACGCCGCCCTTGCCCTGTTGGTGGGAGGCCGGGCGGTACGCGTCGACCTCGAGGCGCCGGCGGCGCATGGCGCCACCCCGCGCCTGCTCATCGACGGCTGTGCCGTCGCACCACAGGTCTTCAGCGCCCGGGCCTACCAGGCCCAGGCGCAGCAGGCGAAGTCTGGCCCCGGCGTCGAAGGGGCGCAGGTGGCCGCGCCGATGGCGGGCAAGGTGGTCAGCGTCCTGGTCAAC
>JBBSTS010000265.1:0-2753 GCA_038235675.1 Myxococcota bacterium
GCATCGGATACATCCGCCGGCCCATCCTGCAGCGCACGGCGAGGCGGCGCCGCACCGTCCAGGCCATGGTCAACCGCCGGCGCATGCCCATCCGCCGGCCCACATCAAGCCGCCTTCGGCGCCCGCGCTGGTGGCGCCGGCCGGCCAGGGCCGCCTGACCGGCCCCACCCTCGACCTCTCGGCGCCACAGGCGCCGGTCATCGACTTCGGCGCGCCCAAGAGCGGCGCCGGACAGGCCTTCGACTTTGGCGGCGACGCGGCGCCGTCGCTGGCGCCCACTGCCGGCGCTGCGGCGGCCCAGGCCCAGCAGCTGCAGGCGGGGCTGCGGCAGCTCAGCGGCGGCCATGCAGCCGCGGCGGCGCTGCTTTTCGAGCAGGTGCGCCTGGCCGACGCCAGTGACGAGCTACGCCAGGAAGGCAACTATCAGCTCGGTGTGGCGCTGGCCGATATGGGGCAGACGCACGCAGCGCAACAGATCTTCGCGGAAATTTTGCACGCCGGCATGGAACATCGGCGCTATCGCAAGGCGGTGGAATGGATGTTCACCATGAGCCGGCGACTCTCCGATCCGATGCCGGCGCTGGCGCTTCTGGCGCGCTACCGCAACGTCACCTTCGCACCCGCCTTTCGCGAAGAGTACAGCTTCTGGGTCGCCAAATACCTGTTTACCCAGGCTGCCGACCTGCTGCAGCAGCGCGAGAAAGCAAGCGCCCTGCAGCGCCTGCAGGCGGGCCAGGCCGGCGGCGTCGATTTTGCTGCCGCGGCGCCGGCGGTGCCGGCGGCGCAGACGGCGGCGACAGCGAGCGCCCAGGCCCGGGCCATTCGCGAGGCTATCCGCCAGGGCCTCGAGCTGTTGGAGCAGGTCTCGCCCCGCAGCCCCTTTTATCCCCGCGCCCGCTATTTGCGCGGCCTGTTTTTTACCCTGGCCCACAAAGATCAGGGCGCCGTCGACGCCTTCATCGAGGTGGTGCGTGCCCTCGACCCGCGGGCCAAGGCGGGCGCCGATCCCGCCCTGCGCGAGGAGGCGATCTTAAGCTTGGCGCGGCTGCACTACGGCGCCAAGCAGTTCGATCGCGCCCTGTTTTATTACGACCACCTCAGCCGCGAAGGCGAGCACTGGGTGACCGGGCTGTTCGAGGCAACCTGGGCCGCCTACCGGCGCGGCGATTTCGACCGCGCGCTGGGCTACGGCGTCACCCTCAAGGCACCCTTTTTTGCCGACGCCTATTTTCCCGAGGCGGCGCTGGTCGAGGCGATCATCTATTACGAGGGCTGCCGCTACGCCGAGGCACGCCAGCGGCTGGAGGTGTTTTTGCGCCGCTACACCGCCATTTTGGCGCAGGTGCAGGCGGCTGCCTCGGCGTCGCCGCAACGCCAAGCCCTGCTTGCCGAGCTGCTCGTCGACGCGGGCTCCCCGGGCGCCATGGCAGCCGACACGCCAAGCAGCGACCCCAACGGCGTCGACCGCCGCGTCGGGCGGGCGCTCATCGGCGCCAGCTTGGGAAGCCCGACGGTGCGCAGCCAGCGGCAGGTGGTGGCCGATCTGCAGCAGCAGCGCCGCGCCTTGGTCCAAGGGCCTCTGCGCGGTGCGCCGCTGGCGGCGCGGCTGCAGGAAGTTTTACAGCTGGCAGAGGTGCAGGCGCAGCAGCGCCTGGCAGCCCGGCTGCAGGAGCAGCTCACCGGCGAGGCCGCGGCGCTGCGCGATCTGCTGGCGCAGGCGCTGCGGATCAAGATCGAGGTGTCGAGCTCGGAGCGCCAGCTGTTGGCGCAGCAGGACGCGTCGGCGGCCGCCGTCGTGCAGGCGCCGCCGCCTTCTCCCTGGGTGGACGACGGCCATCTGTATTGGCCCTTCGCGGGCGAATACTGGCGCGACGAGCTGGGAACCTACGAAGTGGAGTTTAGCATGTGCGCGCAACAGAGCGAGGCGCCCTGATGCGTGCCTGGGGACGAAGGCTGGGGCTGATGTTGGGCCTCGGAGGCGCCGCCACGGCGGCCGCCGCAGAAAACAGAACGGCTGGCAAGCCCGCGAGCAGCGCCGCTGCCGCGCCCCCTTTGAGCGGGCGGGCGGTGGCGCCGCCGCCGGCGCCGGCGACCTTGCTGCAGGACCACGCCGGTGCTGTGCAAAAAGGTGTCGACGCAGGCGGCCCGCGGCTGGGGGCGCAGGACTGGGATCCTGCGCCGCTGCAGGCGCTGCTCGACGCCAAGCTGCAGGAGGAGATCAAGCTTTCGGAAGACTTGCTGCGCCTGGAGAAGGGCTGTGAAGCGACCGTGCCGGTACGCTTTCGCCTCGCCGACAACGTCTGGGAGCTGAGCAAGCGGGCCTCTTTTCGCGCCAACGACGACCGCCTCGACGCGGCCCAGCGCGCCGCGGCCGCGGCCGAGCAGGCGCAGCTGCAGCAGCGGGCCCTGGTGATCTACGGCGAGATGGTCGCCGCCTGTCCGGGCACTGAAGAGCAGCCGAAGATCTTGTTTTCTTATGGCCGCGCCCTGCGCGAGGCGGGGCGCGAGGCTGAGGCGACGCGGCAATTTAAACGCATCGTCGCCGGCCGCAAGCGCAACGTGTACGTCGCGCAGGCGCATTTTATGCTGGGGGAGATGCTGTTCGCACAGAAAAAATCCCTGCGTCCGGCGCTGCGCGCCTATCAGCTGGCGGCCCAGCCGCGTAGCCTCTCCTACGGTTTTGCGCTCTACAAGCAGGCCTGGTGCTACATCAACCTGGGTCAGTGGGGGCGGGCGCGCGAGGCACTGCGCCA
>JBBSTS010000266.1:0-2746 GCA_038235675.1 Myxococcota bacterium
AGCGGCCTCCTCCTCGTCGTCATCGGGCTCCACCGACGGCTCCGGCTCCGGGGAGGGCTCCGGCTCGGGCGAGGGCTCCGGCTCGGGCGACGGCGACGGCGACGGCGACGGCGACGAAAGCACCCAGGTGCTGCACGTCAGCAGCCAGCAGCGCCGCTACACCGTCCGGCTGGCAGCGCACAGCGCATCTTTTTTGGCCCAGGCGCTGCCGCAGAGCTGCCGTGGCGAGGACGTGTTGTTGCTCTGCGACGACAAGGTCTACGGCCTGCACGGGGCCCGGGTCGAGGCGGCCCTGCGCGCCGCCGGCAAACGGGTGGAGGCCTTCACCGTGCCGCCGCAGGAGCAGAGCAAGAGCCTCGAGCAGGCGGCCGCCATCTACGACGCCTTGGCCGAGCAGCAGTTCGGCCGCGACGCCACGGTGGTGGCGCTGGGCGGCGGCATGGTGGGCGATTTGGCCGGTTTCGTCGCCTCCACCTACATGCGCGGCATCGGCCTGGTGAGCCTGCCGACCAGCACCCTCGCCGCGGTCGACAGCAGCATCGGCGGCAAGACGGCCCTCAACACCGCGCACGCCAAAAACACCGTCGGCACCTTCTACCCCGCCGACGCGGTTTTCATCGGCCTCGATTTGCTGCGCACCCAGTCGCTGCGCCAGCATGCCGCCGGCCTGGTCGAGGTGGTCAAGATGGCCGCCACCCATGACGGCCGACTCTTCGCCCATTTGCTGCGCGACAGCGCCGCCCTGTTGCGCTTCGCCGAGCCGCAGCTTGGCGCCGCCCTCTTCGCCGGTTTGCAGATCAAGGCCGGCGTCGTCCAAGAGGACGAGCAGGAGCGCGGCGGCCGCGCGGTGCTCAACTTCGGCCACACCATCGGCCACGCCATCGAGCTCGGCGAGGCCTTTCGCCTGCTGCACGGCGAGGCGGTGGCCCTGGGCATGCTGGCCGAGACCGCCTGGGGGGTCGACCAGCAGTTGGTGCCGGCGACCACCTACGATGCGCTGTGCAACGCCCTGCGGGCCCTGCAGGTGCCGGTAGACTGGCGCCGCGCGCGGGTCAGCCTGGCAGCGCTGCGGCGCGACAAGAAGCGCCAGGCAAGCCAGGTGCGCCTGCCTTTGGTGGTCCATCCCGGCTCGCACACCTGGCACACCGCCAACCTTGACCACCTGGTTAAATTCGTCGCCTGAGAGGGCGACGTCTGCGAGGAGTGCCGATGTTGCGACCTATTTTATCGACCCTTTTCGGCGGCCTGTTGTTGCTGGCGGGCTGCCGCGCCAGCCCGCAGGACATCGGCGTGCAGATCCTCTCGGCCGTCTCCCCGGACGCTTCCTGCGCCCTGACGATCAGCGGCACGCCCATCGGCGCCGGCCTCTACGACCCGATTGCGGCGGCGGGCCTGCCCGAAGAGGAGGGTTATTTGTTGGCGCTGATGCTGCGCAACAACTTCCAGGGCCGCGCCGACGCCCCGGTGACCCTGGACAGCATCACCAACCTGCGCAACCGCGCCAACGACGTCAAAGTCGAGGGCTTCGAGGCCTGCTGGGCGCTTGCCTCGACGGTGACGGGGCGCGGCCCCTCCGGCCTGCAGGGCGAGCCGCTGAACTGTGCCGCCCTGCCGACGCAGTCCGCCCGCCTGCCGGCCAACGGCAGCATCGATGAGGGCGGCGCAGCGCTGGGGGTGGTCACCACGCGGATCCTCACCTTGGCCCATCTGCGCGCCCTTTTCGGCCCCGAGCACGACCCCGCATCGCTGCCGCCGCGCGGCCGCTACAGCGTGGCTGGCACCGACGGCAAGGACCTGTTCCGCTACGGCCTGGCGCCAGCGGCCCCGGGGCCGGTGGCCGGGCGTCCGGCTGCGTGGGGCAGCGGCTACCCGGAAACCTTGCGCGCCGAGGTCATCGTCCAGGTGCGCGCCATCCTCTCCGCCTCGGCCGGCGACGGGCTGCACTCCGGTTGGTTCAGCTTTGTCATCACCGTCTGTCCGGGCTGCCAGGTGGCCGCCTGCGGCGACCTGGTGGAGCGCAAGTGCCCCCTCCCCTGCGCCGACGGCTCCGCCTGCGCCAGCGGCGTCTGCCCGGGGGGCCCGTGCCAATACGCGCCGCAGATCAGCGGCTATTTCAACGACCTCAACGGCCCCACCGCCTGCTTGCCAGCGCAGGGCGGCAGCCCGCCGCTGTGTGAGACCCAGAAGGTGGGCTGTCCGCTGACCTACTTCAACATCGACAGCTAGGGGCGCCGCATGCCGTCCTCCGTCGCCAAGGAAACCTTCGACAACCCCATCTTGGCGGAGATTTTCGCCGCCCAGGGCATGCCCGAGCGCGCCGCGGGGATCTTGCGACGGGTGGTGCGCGAGCGCCCCGACGACGCGGCGGCGCGCAGCCGCCTGGCGCAGATCGAGGCGCAGCTGCCGCCGCCGATGAGGGCCGCCGGCGCCCTCGAGGCAGAGCTGCAGGGGCTATTGGAGGCGGCACAGGGAGCGAGCGCGGCGGCGGTGCTGCAGGCCGACGGCACGCTGCTGGCCTGCGCCGAATGCGGCGGCAGCGGCATCGACGTGGCGCGCCTGCTGCAGGGGTACGCCGGCGCCACCACGGCACTGCGCGACCTCGGCGGCGAGCAGCCGCTGGCCGGCAGCCTCACCGAGCTGACCCTGTTCACCACCAACCTGGTGGTCGTCCTGCATCACCTGGGCGAGGGGGCATACGCGGCGATGGTGCTGCGCCCCGACGGCCTGGCCGGCAAGGCCCGCTACC
>JBBSTS010000267.1:0-2735 GCA_038235675.1 Myxococcota bacterium
GCAGCTCGTCCTCGTAGTCGAAGCGCTCGCCGGCTGCCAACAGCACCCCCGGTGCCAGGCCCGGCGCCGAGCGGGGCCCGGGGCCCATCGCCAGGTGACGCGCCGGATCACGCAGCTGGGTGATCTGACGGACGCGCTCGGTGAGGCCCTCAATCTGCGCCAGAGTGGCGGCGATCCGGCGCACCTCCTCCTGCTGAGCCTGCAGCTGCGCCTGCAGATCGAGGGTCGCCTCGCGCAGCAGGGCGGCCTGCTGCACCTGGCGGCGCAGCTGCCACGCCCGCCAGCCAAAGAAGCCCAACGCCAACGTGCTCAGGCCAAAGCTCAGCGCCAGGGCACGCAGCAGGCGGCGGCTGACGACGAAGCGCCGCACCCGCGAAGAGCGCTCTGGAACCACCATGACGGTGTAATGTCGGCTCCATTCGCGCAGCTTCACGGCGACACGCTTGCCTCGGCGCCCGCCTGCACACAGACGACGGTGACGTTGTCGTCGCCGCCGCGGGAGTTGGCCAGTGCGATGAGCCGCTCGGGCACCTCGGCGAGCGGGTGTGCCTCGATGCAGCTGGCGACCTCGCGCTCTTGCACCATGTTGGTCAGGCCGTCGGAGCACAGCAGGTAGATGTCGTCTGGCTCGATGGGCATCGAAAACGTGTCCACCGCGACGTCGCGTTCGAAGCCCACCGAGCGCGTGATGATGTTTTTGAGGCGACTGGAGGCTGCCTGCTCGGGGCTTAGCAGGCCGGACTTAATCTGCTCGTTGACCAGCGAGTGGTCGTCGGTGATGAGCGTCGGACGGTTGTTGCGAATGAGGTAGCAGCGCGAGTCGCCGACGTGGGCAACGACGGCACGATCTGCCCGCAGCAGCAACAGGGTGCAGGTGGTGCCCATGCCGCGCAGCTCACGCTCGATTTGCGCCCGATCGTAGATGGCGGTGCAGGCGGCGCGCACCGCGCCGGCCAGCTGCCGCGGCAGATGGGTGTAAGAGCTGCTGGAGTCGGCGGCCACCCCGGCGAGGCTGGCCTCGATGGTTTGCACCGCCAAGTTGGAGGCGGTCTTGCCGCCGACGTGGCCTCCCATGCCGTCGGCCACCACGTACAGGCCGAGCGCATCACGACACAAAAAAGCGTCTTCGTTTTTTTCGCGAACTTTGCCCACGTCGCTTTGGCCAGCCGAGCGAATGTGCACCGGATCCTACCTCGTTTCTACAAAGGGCGCCGTCGCCTCCTTCGCTGTAGGGCAACTTGCCGTGCCATGCAAGGCGAGCTATAGAGCTTGGCCCATGTCGAGCCTGCAAAACAAACATGCCGTTATCTTTGGGGTCGCCAGCGAGCAGTCCATCGCCTGGGGGATCGCCCAGCAGCTGGCCGCCCAGGGCGCTCGCCTGTCGCTCGGCTATCAACAGCGCTTCAAAAGCCGGGTTCTGCAGCTGGTGCGCGGTGGCCAGGTCCCCGTCGCCTATTACGGCCGCTGCGACGTGACCTCGGACGCCGAACTGTCCGACTTCTTCGCCGAGCTCAAGGCCCCCGTCGACGTCCTGGTCCACTCCGTCGCCTACGCCAACCCCAGCACCTTCGGCAAACCCTTCACCGAGGTCAACCAAGAAGAGTTCAACGAGGCACTGGGTGCCTCGGCCTACTCCTTGGTCTCTTTGATGCGTGCCGCCGCGCCGCACATGGCTCCGGGAGGCTCGGTCATCGCCTTGAGCTATCTGGGCGGCCAGCGCATCGTCAGCAACTACAAGCTGATGGGGGTGGCCAAAGCTGCCCTCGAGGCGGTGATCCGCCAGCTCGCCTCCGACGTCGGTCCGCAGGGGATCCGGGTCAACGCCATCAGCGCTGGGCCGGTCAAAACCCTCGCCGCCTCACAGATTGCCGGCTTCGACGCCATGCTTAAGACCTACGAACAGGTCGCGCCGTTGCGCCGTAGCATCAGCCCCACCGACGTCGGCAACCTTGCCGCCTTCCTCGCGGCCGACGGCTCCCGCAACATCACCGGCCAGGTCCTCTTCGTCGACGCCGGCTACAATACCTTGGCGATGGCCGCCCTCGCCGGCTAGTTTGGGGGAATAGGCGGCCCGCCTGGTGGGTTCAAAGCGAGCGGCCAAGCGGCTGCGTCACTTTTTACCCGCTAGGATAAGTTTATGGCGACCTCCATCGACCTCCGTACCCTGCTGCCGCTGGCCGCCTCACCGGCCACGCCGGTCGTCGGCGCCGCCGTCGAGCTGGGCCGCGCCGCCCAGCAACAGACCCTCGAGCTGCAGCTGGACAGCCAGCTTGCCATGGTGCAGGCCAGCACGCCGCGCAGCTTGGCCGCCCCAAGCCTGCTGCCCAGCGGCGAGGCGCCGCATGATCTGCCCGCCGACGCGGTCCCCAGCATGTTGGCCCAGCTGCCTTCGGCGCTGAGCGTCTCGTATGCCGAAAACCCCGCTGCCACCAACGCCGACAGCTTTTCTGCCGCCTGCATGGAGGCGCTGCGCACCAGCCAGCAGGGCGGCGGCAAAGAGGCCGTTGCCGCCTACCTACAGGGCTTCAAAGATCCAACCCTGAAAAAAGGCGTCGCCGATTTCGTCGCCGCCCACCAAGATGCAGCCCTGAGCGCCCAGGTAGACCCCTACGGCAATTTTTCCGCCGACCTGCTGCAGCAGGCACGTTTGGCCTTCGCCAGCCTTGGCCAGGTCGCGACGACGCCCGCTCAGCCCAAACCCGCGGCGACCCCCAAACCCGAGGCCACCCCCAAGC
>JBBSTS010000268.1:0-2714 GCA_038235675.1 Myxococcota bacterium
CAAGTACGCCGCAGAGGTGGTCAACCTGCGTAAAAAAGTGACGCAGATGCAGCCGACGCGGCTCAGCAATCTCATGGACTTGGCCCGTGCCGCCTCGACCGCTGGACAACATGGCGACGCCGCGACGGCACGCCTCAGGGCGGTCTCCTGGCTCGAGCGTGAAAAAAATGCCCACGTGGAAAGAAACGGCGAGACCGAGGCGGGCGTCGAGCAGCGCGTAACCCGGCTGCAACACCAGATCACGTTTGAAGCCGCCCAGGCACACCTGCAGGCCGGCTGCACCGAAGCTGCCCGCAAACTGCTGCTCCAACTTTGTCCCGAGCAGGGCGTCAGCCTGTTGCCCGACGAGACCCTCGAGGTGGCCACGAGCCTGCTCAAGCAGATCCAGGGTGGGGGCAGTCGGCGGCAGGTGCGCAAGGCCCGCCGAGATGCGGCGGCGACGCGCGTGGCTGAAGCGTCGACCGCGGACAACGAGCCGCTTTTAAGGGAGGCGCACGACAAGCCGGAGCAACTAGACCTTTGGGTACAGCGTTGGCTGACGCAGGCTGAGCGCCAATCGGCCCCTGGCACCAGGGTGCCGCAGGGCGCGAAGGTGGCGCCTCGGACTCCGCCGAAACCGCGCCCTGTGGCTCTGGGCCCCCGTCCCAGCGCGCCCGTTGCGGCACCGCCGCCTGCGCCCATGCCGTCCTTGGCTGCCATGATGGCGCACATCAAACAACCCACCGCCTCCATCCAGGCAGAACAACCCCTCGTTCAGGCTAACGTCGCCGCCCGCAGCGCGGCCCAAGTCGAAGTTCGCGTCGGCGGCGCGCACCAGCTCGGAGAGTTTCGCGGCCGCAGCTTCGATGGGCGGCCGCTCGTCGCCGTCGGCGAGGGTGAGGCGCGCCAGTTGCTGTGGGGCGCCGAGCTTTGCGACCCTGCAGATGCGGCCGCCGCGCGCATCGACCCCATGCAAACGGTGCTTGATAGGCCGCGCTTCTCGCTCCAGCCAAGGTTTGCCAGCCTTTTGCATGCGGCCCTGCAGACGCGTTGCTGTGGGGCGCTCAGCGCCGAGGATTTCGTGGCGCATTTCGCGGCCCATCAGACGCCTCTTTTTTTCGTCGGTAATTTGGTGCGCGACCTGGTCGCGGCTTGGCTGATCGCACCGCTCGAGTCGAAGGGCAGCACCAATGCCCCGTCGAGCATCAGCGCCCTCTGCGCCCGGACTCCCAAAGAGATCGACGCCTTGGGAAGCGACCTGGTTAGCCGGCGCTCTGGATTGACGGCCACCTTCGACTTTAATCCCTATCCATCGGCCGCCGCCCTCAGAAACGGCACCGCAACCTTTGAAAACATGCACATCGGCGCCATCCGCACCGGCGGCCACTACGCCGATCCCATCTACTTCAAGGAGTATGGCGAGGCCGTCGTGCCCGCCGAGTTTGGCGACGACCTCACGGCGCACGCCGCGGGCCTTGATTTTTGTTGCAATGCCCTCGTTTACGCGCCCCACCTCGAGCGCATCATCGACGTCACGGGCCGCGGCATCGAGGACTTAAAAGAAGGCCGTTTGAGCGTCCCCGACCGCACGCTGTCGCGAAAAAACTGGACCTGGCTCAGCAGCTATCTGGCCATGCGGGGGCGCGGGTTTAAAACGACGAACCAAGCGCGGGAGCTGGCGATTGAAAGTGCGCACGCCTGGTGGACGCCCCGTCAAACCTGTCTGCGCGAGGCGACGCGCGTCCACACCCGCCTATTCAAGCGCTTTGTCGCCGGCGTCGTCCAGGCCTGCAGCGACGAAGGCGACGCATCGTTGGCGGCGCAGCAGAAACTTGGCGGGCGCATGGCGGTGGTCGCGCGGGCCGACGGGCTGCCTCCTTTCGTCGGCCACATCCTGGCCGCATTCGTCGCCGAGCTTGCAGCGCCAGCCGGCGAGCTGACATCCCGCTACAACTCGCCGCTCTTCGCCGCGCTCGACCCTGCTTTGCCGGTCCAGCTGGCCGCCCTGCAGCGGCCTACGGGTTGACAGGGCGCGGCGTCGCCCGCACCCTCAGCGGAACTCTAACCGAAGGGGGAGGCGATGAAACGCAAGGTGATTTGTTTGCTGGCCGATGGGTTTGAAGACTCGGAGTACACTCAGCCGGTCGAGGCGCTGCATCAAGCCGGCTTCGAAGTCGAGGTGGTGAGCCTACGGGCGCCGCAGACGCTGACGGGAAAAACGTCGCAGCAAAAGGTCGAGGCGACGCTGGCCATCGCCGACGCTTCCGGCAGCAACTACATGGGGATGCTCATTCCCGGTGGCAAATCGCCGGCCGCGTTGGCCAAGGACGCGCGCCTGGTCGCCTTCGTCAAAGAATTTAGCGGCTCCAAAAAGCCCATCGCCGCCATCTGCCATGGCCCGCAGCTGCTGATCCACGCCGGGGTGGTCAAAGGCCGCCAGTTGACCGCTTACAAGGCCGTCCAAGAGGAGCTGAGCCAGGCCGGCGCCAAAGTGCGCGACGAGGCGGTGGTCGCCGACGGCAATTTCATCACCAGCCGCACGCCCGCCGATCTCAACGCATTCTGCAACGCCATGGTGACCCAATTCAAGGTCAACGCGCAGCAGAGCTGGATGGCCCGCGGCGACGTCCATCCCCAGTGATGGCCGGCGGTGCCAGCGGCGCGTCCCGCCGCTTCGACGGGCCACCGCCGACGGCCTACGGGTCGCCATTTGCGGCGCCAGAGCTGCAGCAGCC
>JBBSTS010000269.1:0-2690 GCA_038235675.1 Myxococcota bacterium
CCCACGTCGCCACCGTTGCCGCATCACCGGTGGCCAGGCCCTCTCTGCGCCGCGCCGCGGCCGCCGCAACGCCGCCTGCATCAGCGAGCAATCTAGGCCGCATGGCGGTCGAATCGGCCCGCAACGGCCTGCAATCCCACCCCATCCTCATGTCGACGCCGGAGGCGAAGGCCAAAGGTTGGGCGCAGAGCATCGTCAACCGTGGCAAATCATGGGCAGGCATGTTGGAGGCGACCCTGGCGGCGCGGGTCTACGGCCTGGATCTGACCATCTACCGCCGCTCGTCTCAAAACCCTGAAGTGGGCATTTATCACAGCAGCCGCCACTGGAACGCCGGCAATGGCAAGGTCATCAAGCTGGCTTACTCGGGCAACCACTACGACCCTCTCGAAGAGGTCGTCGATTTTTCGGCCCCCGGCGTCGACGGCGAGCGAAAGGTCCTGATGCTCGACCCCAAGCAGGCCATCGGCGACGGCAGCTGCTTCTATTACAGTCTGGCCGAGGCCATGGATCTGCCCCACGTCCGCCAAATCACCACCGCCTTTCGCAACGGCACCATGGCCCAGCTTCGCCGAGACCCGGATGTGATGCAGCTGCTCCCGCGCGATGCGCGCCGGGGGACAAACGTGGAGATCTATCACGCCCTGATGGCCACCTTCGACCGCCAGCTGCGTCACGACTTGGCCCGGGCGGCGCTGCAGCCGGCCAACCGCGACATCGTCGCCATGATCGCCGACGACGACAACCTCATGCAGTAGAGGTCGAAGGCCTCTTTAGCCTGTCTACGTCCGCAGGAGGCCATCGATAAGCTTGGCGTTGCGCGCGGCAGCGCCGCGCACGGCGCGCACCTGTCGCCGGCCGGTTTGACCGAGCTCCGCGCAGCGCTCTGGGTGGCGCAGCAGCTGCGCCATCACCCGGCGCAGCTGCGCGGCGTCGGCCACCTGCAGGCCGCCGCGGCCCAGCAGCACCTGCACCGAGTCGGCAAAATTCTCCATGTTGGGTCCGAAAAGCACCACTTTGCCACAGGCGGCGGGCTCGAGGATGTTTTGGCCACCGCGGGCGCTGAAGCTGCCACCGACGAAGGTGAGGTGGGCGAGGGCATAGGCGGCGCCAAGCTCGCCGAGAGAGTCGAGGACGACGACCGCGGCGCCCTGCCGTGCCTCTGCCGCCAGCTGCGGCGCGCGCGAGCGCAGGTGGGCCGCAAAACCGCGGCGTCGCGCCAGGGCCACGACCTTGTCGGCCCTCTCGACGTAGCGCGGCGCCAGCAGCAGTCGCAGCCGCGGGAATTCACCGCGGAGCTGCTGCAGAACCTCCAGCAGCAGATCCTCTTCGCCCTCGTGGGTGCTGCCCGCAACCCAGGCCCAGTCGTCTGCCTGCAGGGCCATGGCGGCGCGCAGCTCCGCAACCTTGGCGGACGCAGGGTCGCGCGCCAGGTTATCGAACTTGGTGTTGCCGGTGACCTGAACGCGGGCAGGGTCGGCGCCCAGTGCCCGCGCGCGGGTGGCCTCGGCCTCGTCGCGCAGCAGCAGCAGGTTCAGGGGCGCCAGCAGGTTGCCGACGGCGCGAAACAGCCAACCATAGCGGCGCAGGCGGGCGCCGGAAAAGCGGCCGTTGTGCAGCACCAGGCGCACCCCGCAGCGCTGGGCGGCATAGATGAGGTTGGGCCACAGCTCGGTGTATTCGAGCACCAAGACGTCTGGCTGCAGGGCCCGCAGTGCGCGGCGGGTGGCCCCCGGGAGGTCGAGCGGCGCGTAGACGACCGCCGCAAAAAGCTCCCCCTGCGCCGTGGCGATGGCGTGGCCACTGTTGGTGATGGTGGAAGCTACCACCTCCACCTCGCCCTGTTGCGCCCGCAGGGCGACGACGGTGGGCAGCAGCGCCAAAACGTCGCCCGCCGAAGCGCCGTGTACCCAGATCCGTGCCTGCCGCTTGGGCGGCAGAGGACGGCGATAAAAGCCAAAGCGCGCCGCCAGCCCAGCGCGCAGCTTGGGATGGGTGAGCAAAAACGGCATGGCGATGATCAGGGCCAAACGGCTGAGCATGGCGGCAACGAAGGGCATAGACAGAGGCCTATCACACGCACGCAGCAACCCAAACGCGGCGCTTGCGCGTCGGACACCGCGCTTCGTGCCGCAGTGAGAAAGATTTTATTGGAATTTTAGAGGCGCCCCTGGTTGCTAAGAGGGATTGGGGACTTTTAAAAGCAAACGCCCGGTGCCTCGAAGCTTCTGAGCAGAGACGACGTAGGGCAGCGAGGCAGTGGCGGCGACTCAGCCCGTCGCGGGCCTTTCTTTGACCGCCGACGACGTATGAGGCGTTCCCCCGCAACCGGCGCTCGGCGCAACTCAGAAAGGAGGCTTTTGGGTCTGACTCGCCACCACCGCCCCGCTACCCTACTCTTTATCCTCGCTTTGGGGCGGAAAACCTGGGCCTTCAGGCCCGGGATGCAGAGCCCCACGGGCGTACTCGCCCGTTTCAACTCGTCGGCCTTCTCTGGCCGTCGATGTATGCTTTGATGACTTCTAGCGGGGCACCACCGCAGGACACGCCAAACCAGCTCGGCGACCATAGGCTCCACGGCAAAGCTTTGCGATACCCTACGTTCGGCAAATCGCGGCGCAGGATGCGGCTCGACAAGCCTTTGAGCCGATTGACCAAGACGGACAGGGAGAGCTTTGGCGGATAGTCCA
>JBBSTS010000270.1:0-2682 GCA_038235675.1 Myxococcota bacterium
AGGTGGCCGCGCCGATGGCGGGCAAGGTGGTCAGCGTCCTGGTCAACGAGGGCGACGAGGTGCAGGCCGGACAGGGGCTGCTGGTGGTGGAGGCGATGAAGATGGAGAACGAGCTGCGGGCGCCGCAGGCGGGGACGGTGCGCAACCTGGCTGCCGCCGTCGGCGGCGCGGTGCGCAGTGGCGCGGTCGTCTGCACGGTCTCCTAAAAAGGCACCCCGCTGGCGCGATGCTTCGGCGTGCTTAATGTTAACTCGGTCAAATGGCCCATCTTTTCAACCTGCGAGGCACCCATGCCCAACCCCAATGATCCGCCGTCGGCCCCCCGCTGGGAGTCGCAGACCGATCCCAGTGTGGCCACCGAGAGCGAGCGTCGGGTGCAGCGCCCGCGCCTGTGGCGGGTGTTGCTGCACAACGACGATTACACGACGATGGAGTTCGTGGTGCGTGTGCTGATGACCTTTTTTCATCAGAGCGAGCCATCGGCGGTGTCGATCATGCTGCAGGTGCACAAAGCTGGCAGCGCCGTCGCCGGCGTCTATAGCCACGAAGTCGCTGAAGCGCGCATCCAAAAAGTCACGCGGCTGGCCCGCGACCATGAGTATCCGCTGCGCTGCAGCATGGAGCCCGACCATGATCACCCGTGAATTAGAGAACACGTTCAACCTCGCCGTGCGCGAGGCCGAGCGCCGCCGCCACGATTTGGTCTGCCTCGAGCACATCCTTTTGGCGATGCTGCAGGACCCGCGCGCCAGCGAGATCTTGCGCCACTGCGGTGCCGATCTGCCTTCTTTGCGGCGCGAGCTCGAGGCCTACTTGGAGGGGATGCAGGCGGTGCCGCAGGGCAACAAGCTGGAGCTCGAGCAGACCGTCGCGGTCACCCGCGTGCTGCGCCGCGCTGCCATCCACGTGCAGTCGGCGGGTAAAAAAGAGATCGACGCCGGCGACGTTCTGGCGGCCATGTACCGCGAGCAGGACTGCCACGCCGTCTATTTGTTGCAGCAACAGGGGGTGGGACGCCTGGACATCCTCGACTACGTCGCCCACGGGGTCAGCAAGGTGCAGGCGCCGTCAGAGGGGGCGGAGGTTGACGGCGAGCGTGAGGGCGAGCGGCGTAGCCGCGGCGGACAAGCTCTGGCCGAGTTCACCGTCGATTTGATCGCCCGGGCGCGGCAGGGAGCCCTCGACCCCCTGATCGGCCGGGCAGCGGAGCTGCGACGCACCATCGGGGTGCTCTGCCGCCGCCGCAAGAACAACCCGCTGCTGGTGGGCGAGCCAGGGGTGGGAAAGACCGCCATTGCCGAGGGCCTCGCCCTTGCCATCGTCGAGAATACGGTCCCCGAGCCGCTGCGAGAGGCGGAGATCTACGCCCTCGACATGGGCTCGCTCATCGCCGGCACCAAATTTCGCGGTGAGTTCGAGCAGCGCCTCAAGGCGGTCGTCCAGTGCATTAAGCAGCGGCCTCAGGCAATTTTGTTCATCGACGAGATCCACACCATCGTCGGCGCCGGCGCGGTCAGCGGCGGCACCTTGGACGCTTCCAACATCCTTAAGCCGAGCCTCGCTGCCGGCGAGCTGCGCTGCATCGGCAGCACCACCTACAAAGAATTTAAAAATACCTTCGAGAAGGACCGCGCTCTGGTGCGACGCTTCCAAAAAATTGACGTCAACGAACCGAGCATTGCCGAGGCCATCGCCATTTTGACAGGCCTTAAGAAAGCCTACGAAGAATTTCACGGGGTGACCTACTCGCACGCCGCCCTGGTGCAGGCGGCCGAGCTGGCGCATCGCCACCTCACCGAGCGGCACCTGCCTGACAGCGCTCTTGACCTGCTCGACGAGGCGGGGGCGGAGGTGCGCCTGCAGCCCCCCGAGGGACGGCAGACGCTGGTGGACACGCCGCAGATCGAGACCATGGTCGCCAAGATCGCGCGGGTGCCGGCACGGGCGGTCTCGCAGGACGACCGCGCCAAGCTCTCGAGCCTCGAGCAGGACCTCAAGCTGGTGATCTACGGCCAAGACCCTGCCATCAAGGCGCTGGTGGCGTCGTTGAAGCTGGCCCGCGCCGGCCTGGGCGATCCGCGTCAGCCCATCGGCTCGTTTTTGTTTGCCGGGCCCACCGGCGTCGGCAAGACCGAGCTGGCGCGGCAGCTGGCGCTCAGCATGGGCATCGAGCTGATTCAATTCGACATGAGCGAGTACATGGAAAAGCACACGGTGTCGCGGCTGATCGGTGCGCCGCCCGGTTACGTCGGCCACGACCAGGCCGGCCTGCTCACCGACGCGGTGATAAAAACCCCGCATGCGGTGGTGGTGCTTGACGAAATTGAAAAGGCCCACCCGGATCTGCACAACATCTTGCTGCAGGTGATGGACAGCGCAACGCTGACCGACAACAACGGGCGCAAGGCCGACTTTCGCAACGTGGTGTTGATCATGACCACCAACGCCGGCGCCCGCGAGATGGAAACCGGCGCCATCGGCTTTGGCAGCACCCCCTCGGCCGGCGACGCCAAGGCGGCCATCGAGCGCACCTTTTCGCCCGAGCTGCGCAACCGCCTAAGCGCCTGGCTGAGCTTCGGCCACTTGGGACCGGAGCTCATCGAGCAGGTGGTGGACAAGTTTGTCGAGCAGCTCGAGAGCGTGTTGTTGGAGAAGCGTATTCACCTGCAGATCACCCCGGCC
>JBBSTS010000271.1:0-2639 GCA_038235675.1 Myxococcota bacterium
CTCGGTATGATTGTCTCGTTGGCGGCCCCGGCCATGGCCAGCGCCAGCTCGCACCGCCACCACCAGGCCAACAAAAAGCCTAAAGAGACGTGCGACGGCGAAGGCAAGTCCTGCCGCCATGGCCACGGCTGCAAGGCTGAGCACTGCAAAGCCAAGGACGCCCAAGAGGCCCCGGCAGCGCCGGCTGAGCCCAACCCAGCCCCAGGCATGGTGGAGCCACAGAGCCCAGCGCCCGAGCCGATGCCGACCCCCGAGGCTGCCCCGGAAGTCGCCCCGAGATAATCTCCGCCAAGTTTGGCGCGCAGGCAGCGGCCTTACGGCCGCGCCTGTGCGCTTGACGGCACGTCCAGCCGGCTTCTATAGCCTGCTGCTAAGATGTTTTGCAGTGCCCTGGTCCGCGCGGCATGCGTGGGCCTACTTCTTTTTCTAAGTCCTGCGACGAGCACCGCGCAAGAGTCGTCCGCGCTCGGGGTTCTGCGCCAGCCGCTCGGTGCAGCGCAGCCCATCGCTGTGAGGGTGGCGACCCACCTGCCCCTCCTGTTGCAGTTTCCGCGCCCCTGCGAAGCAGTCTACGTCGACCCTGACGCCTGTGAGGCCGAGATCGACCCGCGCGACCCGCGGCGCGTGACCCTGCTGGTACGTCCCCACCTGCCCCTCGGCAGCCTGTTACGCGCCAGCGTCGTTTGCGAGGGTCAAATTTACGCTGCGCTGCGGCTTCGGGTCGCCTCGATGGCGCAAGCCGTTGCCCGCATCGAATTCTACCCGCCCACGCAGACGCTTGGAGTCGACGCGGTGGCCCGCGCCGCGGCGCAGCGCTTCGTCTGCGCGCCGCTGCGCCAAAGTACCCGGGCTCAGGGGATGGTGTTGCACGCCGATTGCTTGCGTCAGCTCGGGGAAGTCAGCCTGTTGGAGCTGCGGCTGCAGAATCGCGGCAGCCAGCCCGTACAGTTGCACCAGGTCAGGGTTTTGCCCCACGTCGCGGGAACTTCGGCGCCGCCGAGCTGGCGGGCCTCGGCGCTGGCATCGCCCACTGGGGCGCTGAGCGTCAGCGGCCATGGCGCGCAGTTGGCGGCGGGCAAGGTTTGGCGGCTGCGGCTTGGCTGGCACTGGCCGCTCGATGCCGGCGCCTTCTGGGTGCGCCTACAGGTGGCGCCACTGGGCGACGCGGCGTCGTCTGCCTGCCTCTGTCTGGGCCCTGTGGGGAACTGAGGCGCGAGGATGGCGTCCGCTTTGTCCCTGCAGTCCGGCTCGACTTTGGCTGCCGGCCGTTATCGGCTCGTGGAGCGCCTGGGCTCCGGCAGCAGCGGCACGGTCTATTTGGCCATCGAGTGTGGCGGCCGCTGGCAGCGCCAGGTGGCGCTCAAAGTGCTCTGCGCCCCGGCGGCAAGCGCCGCGGGCCTGTCGTTGATCGAGGCGCGTCGACGGCTGCGCGCCGAAGTGGCGCTGCTGATCCGCTGTCAGCCCCACCCACATTGGGTCAACGTTCTGGCGGACCATACGGCTGCGACGCCGGCATTCTTCGTCATGGAGTACCTGCCCGCCAGCCACAGCCTGGCGGCCCTGCTGCAGCGGGCGACCCAGGCGGGGAGGGCGGTGCCGTTGGAGGACTGCCGCGCCTATTTCGTCGACGTCTGTGCTGCCCTCGTGCACCTGCACGAGCAGGTCGGCGCCCTGCACCGCGACCTTAAGCTGGAGAACATCCTATTGGTGCCCACGGAGGGCCGCTTGCGCGCCAAGCTCATCGATCTGGGCTGCGCCCACGATCCGCGGGCGCCGCTGACCGCTGCAGCAAGCGTTCTGGGCACGCCGCTGTACCAGGCGCCCGAGCTCTTCGAGGTCGGCGGCAAGCGCCCGGCGCTGCAGCCTGGCATCGACCTTTTTGCCCTCGGCGTCGCGCTCTTCAGCCTCCTCGCCGGCGCCTACCCTTTCGCCACCGCGGCACAGATCCTCGATCCCGACGAGCCCGCCGCGGCGTTGCCGCCCGAGCGCCATCTGCCGACGCCTTGGCAGTCCCTGCTCGCACGCCTGCTGCAGAAAGATCCGACGCAGCGCTACAGCCGCGCCGCGGCCGTGGCCGCCGATCTGCGCCGCCTGGCGCCACCGGTTCCCTGCGCTACCGCTGCCTCGGGGAAGGGCGCGCGCTGCGGGGGGATGGGGCTGTGGGCCGTCGCCATCGCGTCGACGCTCGCCACCTCCAGCCTGGCGGCAGGTTGGGCGTGGGGTACAAAGGCCTTTTTTCAACAGTCGGCTGCAGGCGCCCCACCGCCGGGCGTCGACCTTCGCGCGCCGCTGTCGTCGAGCACCAGCCAGCCGAAGGCTGCCGCTGTCCACGCGCCGCCCCCCCACAGGCTGCCGCGCCCCGCCCCTGCTGCGTCCACAGCCGCACCGGCGCCGCCCCTCCCTGTGCCGCCGTCGCCGCCGCCTGCGGCCCCACGCCTGCACCGCGTCATCTTGCGCCGGGCGTCGCCTGCTCCTGGTGCGGCACCATGAGTCGCCGTCGCCTCGCATGGCTGCTGCTGGCGACCGGGGCGCACTTTGCCGCGCTCTGTGCCCAAGCGGGCGAGCGTGAGGGCAGCGTGACCCTGAGCCTGCAGGCCCTCAATCAAGCCCGTTCGCCAGGCAAGGGCCTGCAACTGAGC
>JBBSTS010000272.1:0-2626 GCA_038235675.1 Myxococcota bacterium
GAACCGCCGCCGCCGCCCTTTACGCCGCCGCGCGGGGCTTGATTTCGCCCTCAAAAAGGGCTTCTTTGCCTGCATGATGCAAAAGACCCGTTGGACGTGGGGCGCTTTGGCGGTCGCGTTGAGCTCCAGCCGCTGTGCCACCCTGCCTACCTTTGGTGCCGACCTCGGCAAGCAGGAGGTCAGCGGCGCAATTCAGCGCCCCCCCTATTCGGCGCAGAAGACCTACTTCGGCTACGTCGTTCCCGGCGCCGAGCCCGACGAGCTGCTCGACGGTAAGAAACTCTTTTACGTCTACGCCTGGCTGCCCGCGGTCACCCCTGAGCTGGGCGTGCGGATGCTCTCCCCCTCGCGGCGCTACAGCAGCCCCGGCAAAGGCGACTTGGTCGACCCCGCCTTCGTTGCCGCCGCCAACAGCAACATCTACTTCGACCCCTGGATCCGCCTCGAGCGCTGCTTGACCGCCGTCGGCCCCGAAGACCTCGGCAAGCCCTGCGCCCAGTGGGCGCCCCTGGGCGAGAACGACGACGCCGCCGAGCTGCCGGCCCAGCCGGACGGCGCCCACCACAACGCCCTGGTGCGGGTCCACAGCAGCATGGACGATCCCAGCCGCGCCCTGGCCCGTGGCCTTTACCGCATCGCCTTCACCACCGCCAAAGTGGGCGAGGTCCAGGGCAGCTTTTTGCTGCAGGTCGGCGCCCCCATCGACCTGCCGGGCCTAATCTTGGCCCGCAGCCCCGAGGCACTGCGACAGGACATGGCCGCTAAAATTCGTTAGCGCTGCTTGCGGGCCGACAAACTTCTCTTCTGCGCCGCGCGTGGCATACTTTCAGGTAGGAAGATGCGCCACCGGTTCCACCGCACCTTTAGGTGTTGGGACCCGTCAGCAAGCTCGGCAGCTGTCGCTGAGCTGCGCAAGGCAGTCGCAGAAGGATGGTTTCGTGCCTACAGTCGCCAAGAACAAGCAACTTTTGGCCGTCGACGTCGGACCCCGCAATGGCCTGGCCATGTTTGGCCCCGATGGGCGCCTGCTCTGGTATCGCTCGCAGCCCGCCGCAAGCCCTCTGCAGCTGCGCCGCGCCGCCGGTCGGGCCATGGGTGCTGCCGGCGATGTCGACTGGTTGATCTCCGAGGGCGACGTGGCCCTGGCCGCCATCTGGGAGCGGGTCGCGATGCGCCAAGGCGTCCGCGTCCAGCGCGTCGACCGCCTGACTTGGCGCGCCCACTTGCTGCCCGAGGCAGGCGCCGCCGGGGCCGAAGACGCCGAGGCGGTGGGGAGCCAGCGCGCTCAGGAGCTGGCGCGGCAGGTGATTTCATGGTCGGGCGGGACGGTACCGGTGGTGCTGCACCCCAGCGCCGCGGCCGCCATCCTCATTGGACTCTGGGGGGTCATGCAGCTGGGCTGGCTGGCGACGACGCCCTGGCAGCGGGGCGTCGATGCCATGCGCTCGGCCTCCCTGCTGTCGCCTTGAGGCTGCCTTACCGCCGCCGAGCTTGACGTCGGGGCGCCAATTTGCCAAGGAACCGTTTTGGCCGCACGCGCTTGGCCAACTCCTCCCGCCCCAGGATAGCCTCGCCGTGTCGCCGCCCCCCACGCCTCCGCTTCGACTTGCCTACCTCTTACAGGGGGTGCCGCGCGTCGGCCGCACGCTCGTGCTGCCACAGCGGCGCGACGTCACCGGCCAGACGATGGGCGACACCCTGCCCGAGTCCGAGGTGCGCGCCTTTCGCCGTACCCTGCACCCGCTCGACCAGACCATCGTCCAGGAGCTCTGTGCCGGCTCACAGTTCGGTCACCTCGCCGACACCGCGCTGGCGCGTATTTTGCCGCTGCTGGCCCAGCGGCAGACGCGCGTCGACGGCCAGCGTCTCAAGCTGGGCGAGGAGCCCCTGCAGCCGCGCGTTATCGTGCGCACGCCGGAAAGCCTCGCCGACGAACCCAGCCTGTCGGCCACCGCCAAAGAGAACATGCGCCTGTGCCTGGAGATGCTGCTGCTCTACGCCGACGGCGACAGCCTACGCCTGACCGAGGGGCGGCTGCTTGCCGGCAGCCAGGCCTATTTTTTGCGCGGACCTTGGGCGCTGCCCATCCGCTCGCCCAATCCGTGGCGCCTGAGCGACTGGGCCCGCCAGCCGCTGATGGCCCTGCGTGACGAGCAGCTCACCCCCGCGGCGCGCGACAGCCTGGTCAGTGACCTGAAGGCCATGGGCGTCCCGGAGGAGGACCTGCAGGCTCTGGCGGTGCAGCGTGGCCCGCCGGAAAAGGTGATCCTGCGGCTGCTGCCGCCGCCGCCGCCAGCCGCCGTCGTGGCAGGGGAGGCGCCGCCGCCGCCGCCCCTTCAGGTGCGGGGCGTCGTCGAGGTGGTCTACGCTGGCGTTCCCATTCGCCTCGACGCCCAACGCCAAGAGGCGAATTATCTCCAGGCCGCCGAGGCGGCCAAGACTGGCGAGGACCCGGCCGCCCTCACCGAGCGCGACATGGTCGCCGAGGACGCCATCCGTCAGCACCTCAAACAGGCTGGTTTCCGCTACGACCGCCAAAGCGGCGAATACGTCGTCGAGGACGAGGCAGCCCTGGCGGTGGCCGATCCGCTGCGCAAGGTCTTTCCCCCCGCCTGGCAGATCGAGC
>JBBSTS010000273.1:0-2625 GCA_038235675.1 Myxococcota bacterium
GCGCGCCGGCGCTGCTGCGCCACCTACGCATCTGTTTCGAAAGCCAGTTCGTGCCCATGCCCAAGCGCGGCAACGAGGAGGGGATCCTTGCCCTGGTCCACCTCGAGCGCGCCGCCCTCTACAGCCTGATCCGTGCACTGGGGCTCGTCGAGCTGGGCCAAGCCTTCGCGTCGGTGGGCAAGATGGCGTTGGTGGAGCTCTGCCGCCGGCTGCCGCGCGCGCATGCCGAGGAACTCGTCGCCGCGGTCAAAGAGGCGTCGACCAGCGATCTGCCCGATGCAAATACGGCGCAGCGCTTCTTGTCGCGGGTGGTGGTCAACTTTCAAAATACGGAAGAATTCTTTCATAAGGCCGGCCTTTGGCGCCTTGGCAAAGCGCTGGTGGGCACCCCGCCGACCTTCTGCCAGGTGCTCGGCCAGCGTCTGCCGCGCCGCACCGCACATTTTTTGCGCCAGTGCACCGAAAAGGCAGCCGAGATGGGCGATCTCGACCCCGAACTCCAACGCCGCCTGCAAGAAGCGGTGTGCCAATACATCGAGCCAGAGGAGACATAGGACGTGGCCAAGCTGATCAAAAAAGACGCCGTCGAAGCCGGCGCCCTTGCCGCCGGCTCTGATCCAGAGCTGACCCACATCGTCGAGGCGCGTCGAGGCAACGTCATCGACCGCGACACCTACGAGGCCCGCGCCGACGCGCAGGGGATCCGCGAGCGCGCGGCGGCCCAGGCCGAAGAGATCCTCGAGAAGGCCCAGGCGCAGAGCCAGGAGCTTCTCGCGCAGGCACAAAAAGAGGGTGAGGGGATCAAGAGTCGGGCCGAGGCCGAGGGCTACGCCGACGGCCAGCGCACTGGCACCGCGCAGCTGGCCGAGGTGGTGGCGGGTTTGGGCCTGCGGGCCCATCAGAGCGAGGCGCAGCTGGTGCCGCAGCTCGCCACCCTGGCGCTGCACGTCGCCCGCAAGATCCTCGGGCGCGAGCTGGAGTTTCACCCAGAGGCGGTGACGGAGCTGGTGCGCCGCGCCCTGGACGAAAAAGCCCGCCAGCGCACCTCCATCACCCTACGCGTCCACCCCGAGGACGCCGAGCAGATCCGCGCCAGCCGTCCGCAGCTGCTCGAGGTGCTCAGCCGCGCCAAAGAGCTGGCCATCCGCGAGGACCCCACGGTGCAGCGCTACGGCGTCATCATCGACACCGATGCCGGCAGCATCGACGCCCAGCTGGACACCCAGCTGGCCGTCTTCGAGCGCGTCCTGCACCATGTCTGATCCCCTCGCCGCGCCTTTAAGCTTCGATCTGCAGAAGCATCTGGCGGCGGTCGACGCGACCGAGCCGCTGGTGGTGCGTGGCCGGGTCACCGAGGTCACCGGCCTGATCATCAAGGCCACCGTGCCGGGGGTGCGCATCGGCGAGATGTGCTACATCGAAGGCGGCGGCAGCCGCATCGTCTGCGAGGTGGTGGGCTTTCGTGACGAGGCGGTGATGCTCATGCCGCTGGGCGAGGCGCAGGGCGTGGGGCCGGAGTGCGAGGTGATCCCTACCGGCAAGCCCTTCGCCATCCGCGCTGGCGCCGGCCTGCTCGGGCGGGTGCTCGACGGCCTCGGGCGCCCCATCGACGACGGCGAGCCGCTCGAGAAGGTCGCCGACCTGCAGGACTGGTCGGTCGAGCGCACCGCCCCCGACCCGCTCAAACGCCAAAGGGTGACGGTGCCCATCGCCATGGGCGTACGCGCCATCGACGGCCTGCTGACCATCGGCCAGGGGCAGCGCATCGGCCTGTTTGCCGGCTCCGGCGTCGGCAAGTCGACCCTGATGGGGCAGATCGCCCGTTTCACCGAGGCCGAGGTGGTGATCACCTGCCTCATCGGCGAGCGTGGACGTGAGGTGCGCGACTTCATCGAGGAATCGCTCGGCGAAGAGGGGCGCAAAAAATCGGTGGTGGTGGTCGCAACCTCGAACGAGCCGTCGCTGGTGCGCCTCAAAAGCGCCTTCGTCGCCACCTCCATCGCTGAGTGGTTTCGCGACCAGGGTAAAAAGGTGCTGTTTATGATGGACAGCTCCACCCGCTTCGCCCGGGCCCAACGTGAGATCGGCCTGGCGATTGGTGAGCCGCCGGCGCGTCAGGGCTATCCCCCCAGCGTCTTCGCCCAGATCCCGCGGCTGATGGAGCGCACCGGCAACAACGAAACCGGCTCGATCACCGCGCTGTACACCATTTTGGTCCAGGCCGGCGACATGGACGAGCCCATCGCCGACGAAGTGCGCGGCATCTTGGACGGCCACATCATCCTCAACCGCGCCCTTGGCGCCCGCAACCACTGGCCGGCGATCGACGTTTTGCCCTCGCTGTCGCGCGTCATGAGCGGCATCGCCAAGCCGGAGCACAAGCAGGCGGCGGCCAAGTTGCGCGAGGTGATGGCCACCTACGAGAAGCAGCGCGACCTCATCATCTTGGGCGCCTATCAATACGGCACCGACCCCAAAACCGACTATGCCATCGACAAGATCGACGAGATCGAGGCCTTTTTGCGCCAGGGTATGAGCGACTACGACACCTTCGACGCCACCGTCGAGTCGGCACCACTTGGCGATCCCGCCACGGCCGCCACGATCAACGCGTGGGTCCGTGAC
>JBBSTS010000274.1:0-2621 GCA_038235675.1 Myxococcota bacterium
AGGCCACGGCGGTCGAGTCGACGCCGGCCGCAAACGCACGTCCACGTCCCGAGTGGCAGCTCGTCGGCGACGCCGGACCCTTGGCCGGGCGCCTGGTGCGGCTGGGCTTGCGGGCCCGCGTCGGCCTGACGCTCGGCGTCGTGGTGGCGCTCGCCCTGCTTCTGCAGCGACAACGGCCGTTGCTGCTGGCCGCAGCGCCGGATCCGACCCTGGCCGAGGCAGCCCCAGCGGCGATGGCGGGCGTCACGGTGCCCTACACGCTGCGCGCCGGCAGCAGCCTGGCGCAGGTGGTCAAACAGCTGGAGGCGCTCGGCCTGGGGTCGCAGAGCAGCCTGTTGGCCGCCGCCACCGACGCCGCCTGTTTGCAGCGCTACACCATCGACGGCGACAGCGTCGAAGGTTTCTTGTGGCCGGACACCTACCGCTTCGAGCGCGACACGCCCGCCGCCGACCTTCTCGGCAGCATGGTCGAGCGCTTCTTCGCCCACCTCGAGGCTTCGCCGCACACCACCGAGCTGTCGGCCCAGGCGGTCTACGACCGGGTGATTTTGGCATCGCTCATCGAGGCGGAGGGCAAAGCCGGCGATCTACCAGGCGCCCAAGCCTTCGCCAGTCAACTGCTTACCCGCCTGGAGCGCGACCTTCCCTTAAACCTTGCGTCCTCCGCTGCCTACGCCCGTCAACAACAGGCGCCCGCCTACGACACCACCCACGTGGACGGCCTGCCGCCCGGCCCCTTGGGGAGCCCCAGCCCGTTGGCGCTGCGCGCCGCCCTCGAGCCCGCCGACGAAGCGGAGGCGTCAACGAATGTTTTTGCGGATGAAGGCCCCCCAGGTGTCGGCGCGGGTAAAGACGTCGTTGCCGGCGCAGCGACTTGACGCGTCGACTTGGCCCGCCTGGGTGATGCCGTAGACCACCCGATTGTTGAGGGCCGGTCCACCGGAGTCGCCGGCACAGGTGCCCTTGGATAGGTTGCCAGCGACGAACATGTAGGAGTTGAACAGCCCCGTCATCGGCGTGTGGACGAAACGCTTGGTGCCCAGCCCGGCGTCGCCGACCCGCCGCAAAGAGCCATAGCCGACCATCGTCAAGTCCATCCCCACCTTCGGGGCCGAGCTGGCCACCTTCAGCGGCCCGATCGACAGCGGCCGCGAGACGTGCACGACCGCCACGTCGTTGCCGTTGATCTCGCCGTTGTTCAGCCGTGCGACGAAGGTCGCAAAGGCAAAACTGCTGCCGCCGGGCAGGACGATGTCGGTGGCATAAAATACCTTGCCGGCGTCAAAAGAATTCATCGTGTAGCCGGTGTAAAAAAGCAGGTTGCTGGGGTTGGCCAGGCGCGCCGATTCTTTGCCGCTGGCGTTGATCGCCAAGACGCAATGCGCTGCGGTGAGGAAGGTGTAGCGGCCAATCGCCGTGGCGCTACAGACCGCTTGATAGTCGCCACTTTCGCCAAAGTTGACCAACATCGCCACCGCCGAGTAGCCGGAGGTCACCGTGCCGCCATAGATGTCCGCCTCGCTGCTGACGTCCTCTGCCGTCGTTCCGACGCTCGCTGCGCCACAGGCCGACATCACAAAGATCAGCCCGCTCAAACCCGTCGCCCGCATCAACAGTTTCGTTCTCATACGCCGATCTACACGCCTCGCGAAGGCGCGGTTGCAGGCCTTTTTGTACTATGGGACGAGCGGCTCGATGGGCAAACTTGGCAGGGCGGTGGCGTACAGCCAGCGGTAGGTGCCAAAGGTCCGCAAAACCCGCTTCACGTAGGCGCGCGTCTCGGCGATGTGGACCTCCTCGGCAAAGGTCATAAAGTCCTGTCCGGCAAAGCGCCGCCGCAGCAGCGCGGCCTGTTCGTTGCCGGCGTTGTAGCTCACCAGGCCCAGCGCCAAGCTGCCGCCGACACGGCGCGCCATCGAGGCGAACAAGGCGCCACCGAGCTCGGCGTTGAGTTGGGGGTCGAGCAGCTCGTCGACGGCGGCGATGGTACGCGGTGGCCGCAGCATGCGGCCGGCGTCGCGGGCACTGCTCAAGAGCATCTGAGTCAGGCCGTAGGCCTCCGCCCAGCTGACCACCTTGGGGTCGAATGCACTCTCCTCACGTGCCAACGCCTGCAAAAAAAGGTTGGGGAGGCGGCTCTGCGCCTCGGCATGTGCCAGCGCCCCGCGAAAGGCCAAGGGATAGGCGGCGCGCCACAGGACCATGTGGTCGGGCGACTGCGGCGCGCCAAAGTTATCGCCGAAGGCGCGCCGCAAGCGACTGTAGGCCTGGCGGTCGGCGCCGGCCTTTTGCTGCAGCAGCACCACCAGCAGAGCGGCCTGCGCCGGCCCGCAGCGGGCCAGATCCGCGGCCGCGAAAAGTGCCGCCGGCGGATGCGTCGGCAGCGCCAGCAGCTGCGTCGCCGCGTCGGCGCCCAGCCCCATGCGCAGGTAGAGCAGGGCGCGAGAAAATTCGGGTCGCTCGCCGAGGCCAAAAGCACACAGCCGCGGCGGCGCCCCCGGCGGCGGTGCCATCATGCCGCGACCCAAAGACAGCGACGCGCCGCTCTTCTGTAGTGCCAGCAGGGGTGGCAGGGCGCTCTGGGCGTAAAAGCCGTGCGGCTCGGCGGCAATGGCGCGGGC
>JBBSTS010000275.1:0-2602 GCA_038235675.1 Myxococcota bacterium
AAAGCTCGGCGACGTGGTCACCGGTCTTGGCCGACAGGGTAATGAGCGGCGCGTAGTCGCAGAAGGGCATCGCCAAACGGACCTCCTCGACGTAGCCCTCGCGCCACTGCGGGTTGACGACACACTCCCACTTGTTGGCCGCCAGAATGAGACCTTTGCCGCCGTTGTGGGCCATCGCCGCCAGGCGCACGTCCTGATCGGTGGGCGCCACCGTGCCGTCGAGCAACAACACGACGACGTCGGCCTTCTCGATGCTGCGCATGGCGCCGGCCACCGCCAGCTGCTCGAGGCGGTGTACGACGCCGCGCTTGCGGCGGATCCCGGCGGTGTCGACGAAGATAAAGTCCTGCTCGCCGCGGCGCACCTCGCTGTCGACCGCGTCGCGGGTGGCGCCGGCGATCTCGCAGGCCAAGTGGCGCTCCTCGCCCAGCAAACAATTGATCAGCGACGACTTGCCGGCGTTGGGACGGCCCACCACCGCAACGCGGATCACCTCGCCCTGCCAAAGCACCTGCGAAGGGGGCGGCACCTCGGCCGCCGGCGCCGCAGCACCTTGCGCGTCGGGGGGCGCCCCATCCGCGGCAGCTCTTTCGGGCTCTGGCGCCTCCGGCGGCACCACGATGCCCAGTGAGCGGCCGCCTTTGTCCTCCGGCAGCGGCCCGAGGCTCGCAAGCTCGGCACTGAGCACGTCGTCGAGCTCGCCGAAGCCGCGGGCGTGCTCGGCGCTGACCCCCAGCAGGGTCGCAAAGCCCAGGCGGTAGAAATCGGCGATGCGCTCGGCGTGCGCCGGCGTATCGACCTTGTTGACCAGCACCACCACCTGCTTGCCGGCGCGTCGCAGGGCATTCGCCAGCTGCTGATCGCTCGGCAGACAGCCGGCGGCGCCGTCGACCACCAACAGCACCAGGTCCGCCATCTCGATGGCCACCTGCGTCTGTGCCGCCATGTGGCGGTAAAGCAGCTCGGGGACCTTGTCGCCGAGGCTCTGCTTGACCGCCTCGGGGTCGACCAAGCCGCCGGTGTCGATGACGTCGAAGCTGCCCCCCGGCAGCACGGCGCGGCCAAAAAGTCGGTCGCGGGTGACGTGCGGCTCGTTGTGCACCAGCGCCACGCGGCGCCCCACCAGGCGGTTGAAGATGGCCGACTTGCCGACGTTCGGGCGGCCCACCAGGGCCACCTGGGGAGTCGGCGCCGGCGGCAGGGGCAAAGAGAGGTCGGGGCTCAACATGGCAGCTGCTCCGCAAGTAGGTTGTAGCGCCGCAAAGCGCCCTCGTTCTGGGGCCACTGGGCGTCGACGTGAACGCTGAGGGCGAGGTCGGTCGGGCAGCCGAGCAGCTGGCCGATGCGCTGACGGGCGATGCTGCCGATGGCCTTGATCTGCTGGCCACCCTGGCCGACGACGATGCCTTTTTGCGAGTCGCGCGCCACGTAGATGCGCGCCACCAGACGACAGCGCGGTCGCTGAGGGTCGCGGCGGCCGTCGGCGAACTCCTCGATGGTCACCGCGCAGGTGTGCGGCACCTCTTGGTGGGTCTGGTAGAGCAGCTGCTCGCGGATAAGCTCGGCGCACAAGAAACGCTCGGAGCGGTCGGTGTAGAGCGCCTCGTCGTACTGTGGCGCCCCCTCGGGCAGTTGGGCGCGCAGCTGCGCCACCAGGTTGTCCAGGCCCTCGCCGCGGCGCGCGGCGAGGGGGACGATGGCGACCGCCTTGGTCAGGGTGCGGCAGTGGTCGATCCACGGCAGCACCCAATCGCGGTTGGGGAGCAGGTCCACCTTGTTTAGGGCGATCACCAGCGGCTGGCCGCGCGCCGCCACCGTCTCGAACACTTGCGTCTGGCCGAGGTCGAAGCCCACCTCGCGTGGGGATCCGACGTCGCAGACCACCAAGTTGACGTCGGCGCTGGCCGCGGCGCTGCCGACGGTCTTGCGCATCGCGCGCTGCAACAAGCTGTCGGGGGCGCAGTAGCCCGGTGTGTCGAGCAGAACAATCTGGGCGCCGGGCAGGTGCAAAATGCCGCGTACCTGCTGCCGCGTCGTCTGCGGTTTGGGGCTGACGATGCTGACTTTTTCCCCCAGCAGGGCGTTGAGCAGGGTGCTCTTGCCGGCGTTGGGACGCCCGAGCACCGCCACGGTGCCGGAAACGGCTGCTTGGGGTGCGACTTTTTCAGGGGAGGGGGACTGCATCTGCACTTCCTTTTCTTGCCGTGGGCGCGCGCAGGCGGCCCAAAACGTCGTGGGCACAGCGCTGCTCGGCCGCCCTTTTATTCGCACCGCGTGCCTCGGCGCGCCAGCTGGCGCCCACCTGCACGTCGCAGAGGTAGACGCGCCGGTGGTCGGGCCCCTCCACCTGCAACACCCGGTAGAGGGGCCGCGGCAGGCCGCGCCGGTGACAGAGCTCCTGCAGCTGCGTCTTGCCGTCGCTGAGCAGCGCGTCGCCGAGCAAGGCGGCGCGTAGCTGGGGCAGAAAAACTGCCTGCGCGGCGACGTAGCCGGCGTCCAAAAACACCGCGCCCACCAGGGCCTCGTAGCTGTCAGCCAAGATGCGCAGGTTGGCCTGGCCGGCGGCCTGCTGCTGGCTAACCCCTAGGCGCAGCCATGGGCC
>JBBSTS010000276.1:0-2595 GCA_038235675.1 Myxococcota bacterium
GAGCTCCTTCAAGCTGGGCCTCCACTTCGAATTCCCTCTCGAAGGCAAGCGCGACATCTTGGTGCGGTGGATCTTCGAGGAGATCAGCCGTCAGCGTCGGGAGCAGTCCTAGTGCCCCAGCTCACAGATCTTTGCACCATCCTCGCGGGTCCTACGTCCAGGACTGCGTTGCTCCTCCTCGCCATATCAATGATATGGCTCGTCATCGCGCCTTGCCCTGAACGCCATGCCGTCGCGAGGCTGCCGCAAAGATCTGTGAGATGGGGCACTAGGGGGGCGGCGCCACGGCGCGCGGTCGGTGGATCCCCCAGTCGACCAATTTGCGGTGCAGGCGGCTGCGGTCGACCCCCAGGCGACGGGCCAGCAGGCTGACGCTGCCGCCTGCCTGGGCGTAGTCGACCTGCAGGCGCTGGCGCTCATGGGCGCGTAGGCTGTCGCGGTAGGAGAGGGGCGCTGGCTGCGCGGCCGTAGGTGAGGGAGCATGCGGTGACATGGAGGCCATCGCTGTCCCCGCCGCCGCGGCCGGCAGCTCTCCCCACAGGACCCCGGGCAGCAGGGCCCCCTCGTCCAGGGGGCCGCCTTGGGCGCCGGCTAGCAGCGTCACCGCAAGGTTGGCCAGCTGGCGGACGTTGCCCGGCCAGTGGTAGGCGCAGAGGCGTGCCAAAAGGGCGGCGCTGGGCTGCGGCGTCTGGGCGATGTCGCCGCCGGCGCGCTCCCAGGCACGCCGCAAGAAATGCGCCAGCAGCAGCGGCACGTCCTCGCGCCGTGCGCGCAGCGGCGGCACCTGCAGGACGAAGACCTGCAGGCGCGCCAGCAGGTCGTGGCGAAAGCGCCCGGCGTCTACCTCCGCCTGGAGGTCGGCGTGGGTGGCGCAGAGCAGGGTAAAGTTTACCTGCCGCGTCTTCGTGCTGCCCAGCGGCAGGATTTCCTGCTCCTGCAGGGCGCGCAAGAGCTTCGCCTGCACCTCCAGATGGAGGTTGCCTATCTCGTCCAAGTAGAGCACCCCGCCGTCGGCGGCCGCCAGCAGCCCTTCGTGGGCTTGGTTGGCGCCGGTGAAGGCGCCGCGGGCGTGGCCAAACAACAGGCTGTCGGCGGTCCCTGGTGCCAGGGTGGCGCAGTCTACCGCCACGAAGGGAGCTGCGGCCGGCGCCAGGGCACGTGCCACCAGCTCTTTGCCGGCGCCGGTCTCCCCCTGCACGATGACGTGGCCGACGAAGCGCCGCAGCGACGCAATCTGCCGCCGCAGCGCCTGCATGGCGGCACTCTGGCCCAGCATCGCAGCAGCCGGCGCTGCCGCAACCGTCGCTGCCGCCGCCGACTGGGCTGCCTTGGCCGCAAGACCCTCGGCGTGCGCGGTAAGTTCGCTGCGCAGATGGGCGAGGCCGGCGTTTTTGGGGAGATAATGGCTGGCTCCCAGGCGCATGGCCTGGACCACGACGGTGGCGTCGCAAAAGCCGCTGTGCACCCAGATGGGCACCTGCGGACAGGCCTGCCGCAGCTGTCGCAGCGCTTCCAGCCCTTCGGCGTAGGGTTTGTCTGTCGGGGCGCAGGTGCTGAGCTGTAGGTCCAGAAGCACCAGGTCGGGCGGCGCCTGCAGCACCTCCTGAAGCAGCGCTGCCGCATCCCCCACGCCGCACACCGCGAATGGAGGCCCCAGCGCAAGGCGCAGCGTCTGGCGGTAGAGCGGGTCGTCCTCGCAGACGACGACGCGAAAACATGGTGCGCGCATATCTCTGCTCGCCTACGGCAGGGTAGAATATGTGTCAATTACGCACCGCAATGCACGCTATGCGTCATGGGGCAAAGCGCGACCAATCTTTGATTTGGTCAGTGTAGCCAATCGCCGACAGCTGTGCGGCCACACATGTGGCGTTGGCGCCACAACTCGGTCCCATCCCGCGCCCGTACGTCGGAAAACAGCCAAGACCAGCAGTTCTGCCGTTGGCATGCTTCCTGCTTTGAGGCTTGCATACCCTCAGGAGTCCCCATGAACATTCCCCCTCGTCCCCCCGGCACGTTGACGCCCATTTCAATCCTCGTCCAGAGCCTCATGCGCGACCGCCTGGCAGCGCACAGGCCCTTGTTGTCGCGCCATGGCCGTCGCCTACGTCGCTATGATCCACGCAAGATTGGTTACTTCTTCGCTGCTGGCAAGCACACCTACTTTTACTACCACGGCCGCAAGCAGCAGCTACGCTCCAGCCTCATCAGCCTACAGCGCCGCCTGGTGGGCCAGCATTTTTTCCGCATCCACCGCGCCGTCCTGGTCAACCTAGCCCATATCTCTCGCGTACAGCGCCCCAGCCCCAAAGCCCCCGCGCGAGTCTGGCTGGGCCCAAAGCGCTGCGTCCCCGTAAGCCGCCGCGCCCGCCCAGACCTATGGCAGCGCCTAGGCCTAAGAAAACGCCCCTAAAAAAATCACCAAACGAGGGTGGCCGCTACGCCCGTCGAGCCGCGGGGCCTGAAAAAATTTGTGGTAACTGAAGGCCACCACCCACCCCCTCACGGCGGTAACGAATTGTTTTCAGGCCCCGCGGCATCCACCTCCGAGCCCAAAATCTTCCCCCTCAAATAAGAAGCAAACAAATCAAACCC
>JBBSTS010000277.1:0-2585 GCA_038235675.1 Myxococcota bacterium
AGCTGCGCCGCCTCCCGCCGCAGCTGGCGGTCGTCCACAAAGCCGTCCTCGTCGGGATGCTCCAGCGCCTTGATGACCCGCTGCTGCAGGCTGAAGACCTGCTCGTTGGCCTGGTGATTGTTGATGCCCGGTGAGCCCTCAAGACCGATGATGTCGTTGCAGCAGCGCGCCACGTAGTCGCACAGTGGCATGTCCCAGCTCTGGCGCCGGGTGATGCGGCGCGGCGCAGACGGCGCTGGACGAGGCGTCGGTGGGGTGCGCGGGCGCGGTGAGGCCCGCCAGCTTGGATCGTAGGGCGACGCGTTGCGGCCGTGCGGCTGTGAGCTGCTGGTCCGCTCCAGCGTGTCGAATAGGCTGCTTACCAGGACCCCTGTCCCAACATTGAGTGCCGTCTGCATTTTGTGTCCCTCCTCAGTGTGTAGCGCGGCAGCCCCCCACGCAGGGAGGCCTTCCGGTGGCCGGGAGTGTAGTACACTTTTGGACGCTTGCCACGGCGCAGGGCGGCAAATCGTTACCGCTGCGCCGTTTCGGGGCCCGAATCCAAAAAAGAGAAAAATCCTTGCCACGCCCGCAGCAGGCGCGAGCGCTTCACCACGATGGGTGGCTGCGTCGGGTCGGCAAGGCTGGGGATGGCGACAGAGTCGGGAGGCACCTGCAAATCGCCTGGTGCGCTTCCCATGCTCTCCCCCTCCTCGCAGGTGCGCAAATTATCCTCAGACGTGCGGGGGCTGGAGTAGGGTCCGTCGTAGCCGTCGGCGCTCGCGTTGCGGCGCTCGGACCAAAGCCTAAGCGACGCGATTGATATGGTATCTAGCGACTCGTCCACAAAGCACCGTGCCTCTTCCGCGACGGCCTCAATGCGCACGCGTGACTGCTGGGTGTCGGTGTCGCCTACGTCTGCCATCATCTGCTGCCCCACCAGCGACAGATAGACCCGCATTGATGTCCAGTCCTCGGATTCGCGTAGCTGCGCCAAGACTTGGCAGATGGCCACCGCCTGTTGGGCGGGGTCTAGGCCCGATAAGAAGATGTTTCCCCAGGACGGCGGAGGTACGGAGCAGACGCTTGCTGAGCATTCTCCTGGCAGCTCGCCGCTGGAGAGGTACGAATCGACAGAGGGCAGCGGAGTGACCGATGGACTTGGGCTTATGGCGATTGGGCGATGGCTGGACCTTACCCTGTTGAAACTGTCGAGATTGGGGGTGGATAGGCTGCTGGGTGCGTCGGACGCCTCGCTGCCGTCATCGCTGGGAGGCGGGAGCGCATTCTTAGAATCTTCGCGCCTAAGCAGATCTCCGCTCTCGCGTAAAAATGCGCTGGCCAGCACCTCTTGCGAGCCCGATCTTTTTGCCTCCATCCTGGCCTCCGTGTCAGTCTTTGGCCTATTCTACCGCCATGACGCGCAAAGCCCAACGAGCCGCCCCCCCGGCCGCGCCGCCGACAGAGGCGCAGGAGCAGGCGCTGCTGGTGCGGTGGCTGACTTGGCACGGCGTTCTCTTCTGCGCGGTGCCCAACGGCGGCAAGCGCCACATCGTGACGGCCAAGAAACTCTCCGCCGAAGGCGTCCGCCCTGGCGTGCCAGACCTGCTCATCTTCGACAGCGTGCCCAATCCCCTGCGCGACGGCGCAACCGTGGGCGTGGCCCTGGAAATGAAACGCCAGCGCGGCGGGCGGCTGACCCCTGAGCAGCGGGTCTGGATGGGTGCTCTAGAGCAGCGCGGATGGACGGTCTGCGTCGCCAAGGGCGCGGCGGACGCCATCAAGGCCCTTGAGGCCCTTGGGTTTGGGAGCGCCAAGCCGTGGGCGTAGGGCGCTACCGAGACGCGCGGCGCGCGAAGGTGAAGGCCGCCGAGCCGCCGCCAGAGCCAAAGCACCCACGCCCCGCCGCACGGCCTGATGGCCGCCCCGTAGCCTTTGGCAGGCAGCCCAGGCCAGAGCGACCCAGGCCGCCAAGGCGCTGAAGGTTGCCGCAAGGCAGGTGCCAAGAGGCCCCCCGTCCTGGCCGTAGTCCAGGCGCCCGGGCGCAAAGATGGCGGCAGCCCACTGCGGGTCTTCGAGCAGGCTGCGAAAAAACATCAGGGTCTGGATGGCGTCGCGGCACGTAGCGTGCGGGACCTCCTCGCCTGGCGCCTGCACGGCGAGACCCTGCATCTTGTCCGGGGCGACCAGCAGGAGCATCGCCTGCAGCTGGCGGCGGGCGGCAGGGGCGTCGGTGGCGTCGCCGCACATGCGGGCAAGGCACAGCGCCAACACGCGGTTGGTGACGCAGCAGACCCGGCGCTGGCCCACAGCCTCAGCCAGGGGTCCTGGGCTGCTCAGAAGAGCCAGGCCAAGCGCCAGGCGGTAGCGCTGCCGCAACTGTTGTGCCGCCTCGCCATGCCGACACAGCACAGCCATGCCAGGGGTGGGCAAAATGCGTATCGAACAAGCAGCACCTACCATGTTCGGGCCACGGTGCAGGCAATCGACATCGCGCCAACGGTAGTGAATCGCCTGGGCTACGGCCCCGACAATCCTAGGCCACCCTAGGGCTATGCGGTCGTCGCTGGGGTTTGGGGTGATGGCGCGCATTTGGGCGTTCTACA
>JBBSTS010000278.1:0-2581 GCA_038235675.1 Myxococcota bacterium
ATGAGCACCGAATGCGCCGCGCACAGGGCGTTGAGGGTGAGCACCCCAAGCGACGGCGGGCAGTCGATAAGGACGATGTCGTAGCGCCCCTGTACCTCCGCAAGGGCCTGTTTGAGGCGGCCGTAGCGGTTCGGATCTGCTGCCAACTCGACCTCGGCGGCGTACAGGTCGGGACCGGCCGGGATCACGTCGAGGGTAGGCAGATCGGTGGTGCGGCACAGCCGCGCCAGCACGCCGCCCGCATCGGCGGCCTTTTTGCGCCCACGCCCCTTGCGGGAGGCCGCTGAGCCGCCGTCGACCAGGGCAGCGTAGATGCTTTCTTCCATGGACTGAGCGCCCACCCCCAGCCCGCTCGAAGCATTGGCCTGGGGATCGAGGTCGACCAGCAGCACGCGCCGCTCGGCAACGGCCAACGAGGCGGCCAGGTTGACCGCGGTGGTGGTCTTGCCCACTCCGCCTTTTTGGTTCACGACCGCGACGATGCGCCCCATCTTGAGCTCCCTTAAGAGGTAAAGACTTCCCTGCCCCGTCGTTTACCACCGTTGCCGAGGGTGAAACAATCGACCTCGACGCGGCAAGCTGCTAAGGCCCTGGGGATGGACCTCTCCGCCTTCGGCCTCTCGTCCGCCCAGTCTGCCCTGCTGGTACACCACTGGGCCCTCATCAAGGAGGCCAACGCCCGCACCAACCTCACCGCCATTCGCTCGGACCAGAGCGCCGAGACGCTGCACTACCGCGACAGCCTCTTTGCCCTGCGCCTAGGCCTGCTCAGTGCCGGGCCGTTGGTCGATTTCGGCTCAGGTGCCGGCTTTCCCGGGCTGGTGCTGGCCGTCGCCCGCCCCGAATGGCCCGTTTTGCTCGTCGAGCCACGGCGGCAGCGCGTCGTTTTCTTGCGGCAGGCGGTGGCGGCGCTGGGACTACAGAACGTCGAAATCTGGCAGGGCAAGCTCGAATCGCCGCCACCCGCCTCGCAGCACCACTTTGCCCATGCGCTCACCCGCGCCACCTTCTCCGACCCCGCCCGCCTCGCTGCCGCGGGCCGCTGGCTGCGGCCCGGCGGCACCCTGGTGGCCTGGCGGACGGCGACGGCTCCGGCGGCCAAAATCGAGGCAGAACGCCATTTCTATGCGTTGCAGGATGGCGACGAAGCACCCCGCCAGCGCTGCCTGACGGTCCTGCGCTTCTAACAGAAGCGGGCGCAGCGCCACAGGGCACCCTCCACGCGGCGCAGGCAGCATGTTCCACGTGAAACATTCGCCCCATGCAGAGGTCGCCGGCGTCGGCGGCAGATTGGCTGATGCCAGAAGACGGCCTGGGGCGAGGACGGTAAGCAACCCGGGGCAGTTCCACCGCAATGACGCCTGGCAGGCTGGGTGCCGGTGCCAGCGGCAGCCTGTTCTGAGGGCCACAGACATCTCAGAAACTTCCACGTGGAACATACTCGGCGTGCAGGGAGGGATCGCCTGCGTGAGCCTAGGCCGACCACGGCAAACGACTTGAGGCAGTTCTGCGGCAGATAGGGCTGGGTGGGGGCGGCGGCCGCCTGTTCTGACAACGACAGGCCGCTCAAGTATGTTCCACGTGAAACATACTCGGCGTGCAGGGGGGGGGCGGGGCAGCAGGGCGCTGCCTCGGCAAACAGGCCTGGCAGGCTGGATGCCGGCGCCTGCGGCCGCCAGTGCCGACGACGACAGGTCGGCTTGGGTATGTTCCACGTGGAACATATTCGGAGTTCAGGGTGGCGTCGCCAGTGGGAGCCTGGGCCGCCGGCAGACGACCTTAGGTGCTGCCTCGGCAAACACGCCTGGCAGGCTGGACGCCGGCGCCTGCGGCCGCCAGCGCTGCCGACGACAGGCAGACCGAGTAGGTTTCACGTGGAACATGCGCGGCGTGCAGGGTGGAGGCGCCAGTGGGAGCCTGGGCCGACAACGGTAGACGACCCGGGGCGTATCCACGACAAACTCAGCTGGCCGGGTGCCGGCGGCGGGCTGTTCTGACGCCAGCAGGACGCCTGAAGTATGTTTCACGTGAAACGTATTCGGCGTGTAGGGTGGCGGCGCAACGCAGTCCTGGGCGTCAAGAGCCGCGAAGATGGTGCAAAAATCTGTGAGACGGGGCACGAGAGGCCATCTTAAGAAATACGGGAGGTTTGACTCCGAGGATCCGGATGGGCCTGGGAGGTCCTCGCTTTTGGGCGGCGTGCCCGACGTCACAAGCGCCGTAAGGGCCTTAAATGCGCCCACCAGAAGTACCCGATGCTCGGGGCTGGGGTCGACGGCGGGCTTTGCTCTCGCCCCGACGGGGGTGAACGCCTCGGCGCGCGTCATCTGGCGGCCCGATGGGCGTCAATTTCTGTTGGTCGCAGGCGGCCGGCAGCGGATTTACCTTGATCCCTCCCCACGGCCAAAGCCGGGGGATCCCCTTGGTTATCGGGCATGTACGCAGTTCGTCGGGAGCCCATTGGCCTATCTCTCCCTGCGCGTTCTAAGCGGACGATCCGGCCGCCGTAGCCATCGCGTAGCCGATGGCAAGTATGTTCTTCGCAGCGTTGGTGTCGGCATTTAGCTCGCCCTGACACTTG
>JBBSTS010000279.1:0-2570 GCA_038235675.1 Myxococcota bacterium
GACGCTTCGTTTGATGATTTCCGAAATGCTCAGCTTGGTTTGCCGACGTAGCTCAGAAAGCTTGCGGGCCGATTCTGGGTCGAGACGGGCATTTACGCGTAGATTGGACTTCATGTCATACATCGTATGACAAAAATCATAAGAAGACAAGGTGCCAGCGATGCGCCGCAAAGCTGATTCAAGGACGAGGACGGCATAGGTTTTTGATCAGCGGGAGGTCGGGATCGCTGGGGGGAGCCAACGCCAGGTAGCGCTCCCAGGCGGCACACCGCTTTTGCGTCGCGGTTGGGTCGTCGGAAATTTGGTCTTGGTAGGCGGCGCCGAGGTTTTTGAGGACCTGCGGGTCTTTTTGTGGCGCCTGAGCCCACACCTGCTCGAAGCGGGCGATGGCGGCGGCCAAAGCCGTGCGGCGGCTCTCGCCGTCGTGGCGGCGGGCGTAGTGGTAGAGGGCGGCGGCCATGCCGTGGCGCTCCTGCCACAGACGGCGCTGCACCTCGCGCTCCCAGCTGGTGGCCAGATAGCGGCCAGCCGCCTGCGCCAGCGGCCGCAGGGCCGCCTCGGCGTGGGCGTCCTGCTGCAGCCACAACGCCAACGGTTTTTCTTGGGCGATGGGGAGGATCTCCTCCACCGCCCCCTCGGGCCACAGACGGGTGCGGCCGCCGAGGCTGGCGCCCACAAGGCGCAGGCCGTTGGCGACGAAAAGGCGACGCTGTGGCAGGTTGGCGGCGATCCACTGCGGCAGGTCGAAGGTCCCCGGCGGCGCGGTGGGCAGGTAGACGGCGCCGGGAAAGCGCAGGGTGGGATGCAGGCGGCGATTCTGGCGCACGCCCCACTGTCGCAGCAGGGTGAAGGCGTCGACCACGTCGACGTCGGGACGCACGCCCTGCACCTGCTGGACGTAATGCAGCGCCGCGACGAGGTGATCGCCGGAGGCCAGCACGGCGGCGTGGCGCGGCAAAGGGCGCAGGGTGTTCTCCGCCAGCTGGGCGAAAAGGTCGTCGTCGTGGCGGTCGTTTTGGCGCCAGTGCAGCCCCAACTGCAGCGCCACCAGGGCCACCGCGATGGCCAACGGCAGGCGCCGCCGCCGCGGCCAGCGCTGCCACAGCGCCGCCCAGCCGCAGGCCAAAAACGGCGCGGCGAGGCAGAGTCCCTGCTGCCAAAGGCGCTCGGCGATGCCGACGAACAGCGGCGCCTCGAAGGGGAGGTTGGAGAGCGCCAGCAAGGTGGCGACGTAGGTGGCCCAGCAAAACAGCAACAGCTGCCGCAGCAGGCGGGGCGCACGGCCCGCCCAACTGCCGTAGACGACGAGCAAAACGCCCAGTCCCAGCCACTGGCCCGCAAAGCTGCGCAGGTAGACGGCCGCCTTGCTGAGCCACGAGGTGTTGCCGGCCAAATCGGCGTGGGCGAGCGAAAAGGTGCCGTAGTCGCGACGCAAGACGTGCGCCAGCCAGCCCTCCCAGCGGGCGGTGTCCGCCCAGGCGTGCTCGGGGGCCACCGCGGCGGCCCACGGCAGGTAGAGGTAGGGCAGCAGCCCGAGCGCCAGCCCCACGCAGGCGATGCCCACGTAGCGTCCAGCGCGGCGGCGCCAGCAGAGCACGCCGACGCAGGCGGCCGCCGGGGCGACGACGAAGATGCCGACGTGGTGGTTGGCCAGGCCCAGCCCAGCCCACAGGCCGCCCCAGCCGAGGCTGCGGCGCAGCGCTGCGGCGGCGTCGACGTCCAAGGGTTTGCCGCCTGCGCGATTGTTGTCGAGGACGACGCAGGCGCTGAGCAGGGCGTGCAAAAAAAGCAGCAGCAGGAGGTTGTGCAGCGCAAAGACCTCCGCGGCCACCGCCGTGGTCCACACCGTCGGCGCGAAGGCGAAAAGGCCGGCGCCAAGCAAGCTGGCGCTGCGCGACGCCGTGAGGCGCTGCAAAAGCGCCGCCAGCACCCCCACCGCCGCCGCGGCGCACAGCGCCGACAGGGCGTTGATCCGCCAGGCGACGCTGCCGCCGGGCAGCAGGGCGACGAGGTTGGCCAAAATGCTGTAGAGCGGATAGCCCGGGGGATGGGCGACGCCGTGCTGCTGCGCGACGAGGATAAACTCGCCGCTGTCGCCGCCGGGAATGCCGGGGTAGAGCGTGGCGAGGTAGACAGCCAGAGCCAAGCACGCCAGCGCCCAAAACAAGCGCTTGTCGCCGCGGACAGCCGTACGAACCACGCGAGGCGAAGCGGGCGGCGCAAGGGGCGTTGGGCGGCGTCGGCTCATGGTGCGATGGCACGAGAATGCGTAAAAAAAGGGGCGACCTCAAGCCCGAACGCGGTCCTTCGTCTTACGACGTTTGACCACAGCAGACCTTCTGCAGCGGCGGCTGGCGGGCCAAGTCGAGGGTTAGGACGTAGGCCGACTCATTGGCACCGCACCGCTGCGGTGCCGTGCGGCCTCGGCGCACCAGCAAGATGAGGTCGTCGTCGGTCAAGGTTTGGCCGAAGGGGGAAAAAAGCAGGGTAAAGCTGCAGCCCTGGCGCCAGCGGCCGCAGCCCCAGGCGGCGCGGCCGCGCACCAGGGGGGCGCGGCCACACCGGGGGCA
>JBBSTS010000280.1:0-2546 GCA_038235675.1 Myxococcota bacterium
GCCCGCAGGGCCTGCAGCTTTGCCAGCAGCTCTGCGGGCATGCAAAAAGCCACGGGGATCTGCCGCAGAGCGCGCGCGTAGGCCCCCCAACCCTCAACCCGCTCCGCCTGGTGCGCCGCCTCCGCGACCGGCAACAGCTCCTGCAAGCAAGCCTGAACGCGCAGCAAAAAATGCACCTCGGACTGGGGATCGAGGCCGCGCTGGCGCAAGGGTTTCGTGCGGCGGATCACCCCGCGATAAAATGCGGCGTTGAGCTTGCGCAGCGCGGCGTCGCCGACGCTTGGGCGCGTCGCCTTGGGCACGTCCCCCCAAGCACGCTGCAGGGCGGACCACTCGGGATGGCGGCTCTGGGGTGCCCGGACCAGTGCACGCAAGCGCGTCGCCAGGGCTTCCGGATCGAAATAGGCCGCGGTTCCTTCCGGCGCCAGCAGCAGGCCGAGCGCACAGTCGAGCAGGGCGGCGTGTAAGGTTTCCAGGCTGCGCTGTTGCCGCTCTGCGCGCGCCCCTTGGACCGCGCGCAGAGCGGCCTGCATGGTAGGGGTATCCGCGTAGTGGTCGGCGGCCGCCACAAAAGCTTGGCGGGCCGCTTTTTGCTGCCGCTGGTGCCCTCCCTGGGTCCGGAGCCGTTCGTAGTGGGCATGCGCCGCCGTGAGGTCGTGTGCCGCTGTGGTCGTGCCGTCGGTGCGCGCGTGCAGGACCAGCTCCGCCCAGCAGAGCGCCATGCCGGGGAGCAGCTGTAAATGGCTGGCCCCCACCTGACGGGTCGGCCGGTCGGCCCCGACGTGCTGGCGCATGGATTTCCAATGAAAGCGCAACAGTTGGCGAACCGTTCCCGCCAATTTGGCCAGCGCCTGAGCGTCGGCGGCGGCCGCCAACTCGTCCTGAGACCGCTGCGTCAGGGCGAGCTGGGCGCGCAGCTGACGTTTCAGAGTCGGCATCTTGAATTCGCGGGCGTTCAATTCGGCCAACAGGTCCTGCAGGGTGCGCAAAAGATGGTCCAGCGTGTGCCGCAGTACCGGAGCCAGCGGGCCGTTTTCCGGTGCGGCGCACTGCAGCAGCGCGTCGTCGTCAGCCTCCGTCAGGTCGGTGCTCTGCCCCTTGAGAAGAGCGGGAACCAGGGTGGTCGCAAAACTGGGATCTAGGCGGACCAATTGAACCTGACAGCCCACCAAGGTTTGTAGGTGCCCGCAACAGGCCCGCGCCAGGGGCAGATAACTGCGGTCGCCCCGCAACTGCTGCGCGAGATGGGCGGGGAAATTCGCCTCGTCGTCAGCCAGGCGCAACGTCTGCTCCAGCGCCGCCAGACGAGCTTCGAGGTCGGTCGCCTGCTCCCGGATGAAGCGCCCCAGCTCGCCTAGGATCTGCTGCTTCCAGGGGTGCAGTTGGGCGGTCTCGGGCGACGGACCGGTCAGGTCGCGACAGGTCTGCGCCAGACTGACGACCGTTTCGGCATCGTAGATGCCCGAGGTCATAAAACGCGCCATCGTCTGCGACGCTTCAGCCTCCTGGTCGAACCGACAGGTCCACATCGTGGTGTACAGGCACCCTTCGGTGTCTTGGATCACCTGCAGAGTGCGCCGCGCCGTCTCAGAAACCGTGTTGCGCCGGCGACGCGACGCCGCCGGCGTCCCCCCTTCCGGGCAGGACCGGCGCAAAGCGACCATGGCGCGCATCTGGTGCTCGACAAGGGAGGTCAGCTCGCCACGATCGGTTGACGCCTGCACGGCCACGCGGATCCAGCCCATCGCCTGGATGGCCTCGTCGACCAGAGTAGGCAGATCCGCATCGAGGGTCGCTGGATTTTCCGTCGCCAAGGCCCGGTGCAGCAGGACGGCCAGATGCTGTTTGGCGCGCTGAATGCTCAGTTCGTCGATTCTGGCGGCGCCGGCGCGCAGGGTCCGGCGGATCCACGCGTCTTCGATGGCGCTGCAGTAGACCTGGCCCACCGCCAGGTTCCAATCAAAAATTAGGGAAATCACCGCCTGTCGCGCGACGTCCTCGGCCCATGGGGCGCAAAAACGCGACCATTGTTTAACGAAAGTTTGACCGATGAGCGCAGCGCGCTCCTGGATCGATGCCAGTTCCTCGCCGCCGTCCATCTCATCGAGAAGATTTTTGCCGCTGTCGAGCAACCAGCTTGCAATCTGCAGCAATCCAACACGTTCGCAGGGATGCAATTGGCGCACGAAGCGGCCGATCCGCTGAATTTCAGGCGAAGCCTGCGCGGCAGCCAACTGGCCGCCAACAAACTGGTAGGCACGCTGTAGGGTTTTTCCCCGATCATGACAGTAGCGCGCAAAGTGCGCGACTGCGAAGCGGCCCAGATGCGGCGTGCTGGCCAGCCAGACCGGGAAGATTGCGCGCGACATCACCACGGGCATGGCCGCGGCCGCCGCTGGATGGGACGACTCAGCCTGCGGCGTCGGCGTCGGCGTCGGCGTCGGCGGTCGCGGCGCCGCAGCGGCGCCCCGTGCCGCTGGCTGGCTGGCAGCCGGAGCAAGGGGCGAAAAGGCGAAGCCGCCGAAGCGGTCGGCCAGGCCGTCAAC
>JBBSTS010000281.1:0-2543 GCA_038235675.1 Myxococcota bacterium
CGAAGGTGGCGCCAGAGGCGAGCGGCCCCAAAAGCGGTGCGGCGAGGCTCTCCCAGGCTGCCCGATGCGCCTGCGGCGACCAGGCCATGGCCGCCGCGGGCAGCTCGGTCCCTTCCAGCCAGACGGCGTCCGGCAGCGCCACCAGGCGCAGGGCGCCGGCAGCGGCGAGGGCCTGCAGCAGAGGCTCGAGCGGACCCGGCGGCGCCGGCAGCTCCTGGGGTTCACGTCCCATGGCCTTGGAGACTATCCCAGCTAAGCCAGCACGCACAGGGATGGACCATGTAGGATAAAAGATCACCTGGCGGAATGGATGGGCGCGCCGAAGGGGTCAAAGAGGACCCCGCAGTCGGCGCCGCGCGCGCCGACTGTTTTCGCTTCGTGGAGCTTCGTGAAATCTCGGCGCATCAAACACTTCCTCCGCCTCAACTATCCTCTGCAGGTGGTATGGGCGGGACAGAAGGTGCGCGGCTTCTACCCCGATCTGCAGGGTTGCGAGGTCGAGTCCCGGGACGTGCGCGAGATCTATGCGCTGGCGGAGGTGGCCCGCCGCCAGTGGCTGACCGAGAGCGTCCTCATCGACGCCCCCATCCCCCTGCCCAACACCTACCTGGACGAGCGTCACGCACGTCCGGCCCACCGCGGTGAAGAAAAAACGGGCAGCGGCGCGGCCCCTGCATTGAGATGACGCAGGACGGGTGAAAGGCCAGGGCGTGCTGTGGTAGGTGCCGGCGATGAGCCTGCTGCTTTCCCCCCTGCTTTTTGCCCTGTTGGGCCTCAACCTCCTGCTGGCCGGGGCGACCCTGCTGTGGCTGTGGCGGCAGGGGCGCAGCGCCGTCGCCGCCACGGCGCTGTTGGAGCGCCGCTGCATCGAAGCAATGGTCGGCGGCCTCGCCGACCTGCAGCAGGTCGCCCGGGAAGAGGCGCGCCAGGGGCGCGCCGAGGTGGCCGCAAGCTTGGTGTCGTTTGGCCAGCTGGTGCCGACGCAGATGGGCCAGGTGGCGGCGATGCAGCAGGGGCAGCTGGAAACTTTCGCCAAACAGCTGCAGCACCTGACCCACAGCAACGAGCAGCGTCTGGAAAACCTTCGTCAGGTGGTCGAGCAGAAGCTTGGGGCGCTGCAAGCGGACAACGCGCAAAAGCTCGAGCAGATGCGTCTGACCGTCGACGAGAAGCTGCATGCCACGCTCGAGACGCGGCTGGGCGAAAGCTTTAAATTGGTGGGCGAGCGCCTCGATTTGGTCAACCGTGGCCTGGGCGAGATGCAGACGTTGGCCGCTGGGGTCGGCGATTTAAAAAAAGTGCTCACCAACGTCAAAACCCGCGGCACCTGGGGCGAGGTGCAGCTGGGCAACCTGCTGTCGCAGATCTTTACGCCGCAGCAGTACGCCTGCGAGGTTGCGGTCAACCCCAACTCCCGCGAGCGCGTCGAATACGCCATCCGCCTGCCCGGCCAAGGGTCCGCCGGCGAGGCGCCCATCTGGCTGCCCATCGACGCCAAGTTTCCGCAGGAGGACTACCAGCGCCTGGTCGACGCGGCCGAGGCCAGCGACGCCGAGCAGGTACGGATCTCCTCGGCCGCCCTCGAAGCGCGCATCCTCAGCGAGGCGAAGAAAATACGCGAGAAATACATTCAGCCGCCCCACACCACCGATTTTGCCATCCTCTTTCTGCCCACCGAGGGGCTCTTCGCCGAGGTGCTGCGACGCCCCGGCCTGTGCGACACGCTGTTGCTGCAGCAGCGGGTCCTGCTCGCTGGCCCTACCACCCTCGCCGCCACCCTCAGCAGCCTGCAGATGGGCTTTCGCACCCTGGCGATCACCGAGCGCTCCAGCGAGGTGTGGCAGATCTTGGGCGAGGTCAAAAATGAGTTCGGCAAATTTGGCAGCGTGCTGGACAAGGTACAGAAAAAACTGCACCAGGCCAGCAACGAGGTGGAAAGCGCCACCCGGCGAACCCGCGTCCTGACAAAAAAGCTCAGCCGCGCCGACAACGCTGAGGTCCCTGCCGCCCCCACCCCTGGTCTATTTCCTACTTAGGGTATGTATCACCCGCTCTAGTCGGCCCCCTGGAACCACAGCCGCACCTCTTGGCGGCTCAGCTGCAGCCCCAGGCGCGCCTGGCGGATGGGCAGCGAGGCTCGCAGCGCCGCGCCCCACCGCGGCAGCCTCGTCCCGGGCCGCCCGCCCGCGCGGGCCTCGAGTGCAACGTTTACACCGCCGACAACGCGCAGCGCGCTCAGCGCCCGCAGCTGAAGAAATTGCCGCGTAATGGCACTCGGCGCCCGCAGGGGGTCGCCGGCAGGTGGCGGCCAGAGATTGAGCGCGAGGCGCCCGAAGGCGCGTGGCCCCGGGCGCAGCAGCAGCGCCGCAGTGGCCTGCACGCTCACCCGGCGGCCGCGCAGGGGCTGGCCGTAGACCCATCCCAGCGCCAGCTGCAGGCGCAGCGGCGCGGCCAGCGCCACCTGCAGCTGCGGCATGCCCCGCAGCCACCAGGCGCTGCTGTGCGCCGTCGGCCAGGGACGGGCCGCGGCCACCTGCAGCCCG
>JBBSTS010000282.1:0-2527 GCA_038235675.1 Myxococcota bacterium
CAGCGCACCGGCACGCTGAGCCACCAATAACCGTACTCCATGATCCACGGGTTCAAAAACACCGAGCCGCCAGCGCGCGCGACACGCTCGGAGATCTGCACGCCACCGCGCAGGGACTGCTGAATGGCAAAGATCCCCATGGCCCCCAAAGGGATGGAGAAGACCCCCAGAACCCACGCAGGGCTGTTGGTCAGGGCGTAGAGCTGCTCGAAAAGTCCTGACATCTGGTCCTCATGCGCGCGGCAGCCGGGGTTTGCCTTACGCTCTGTAGCTGCCGCTCTGACTTGCGGCGGTAAAAACCTCTTCGACGACCCCCAAGGCCTCGTCGATCTCTGCCTCGGTGATCACCAGCGGCGGATTGATGCGCCAGCGCGACGTGTAGGCCATGCTGATCACGCCGCCCCGCAGCATGCCCTTGAACAGGCGCTCGCAGGCTGCCTTCTTCAGGGGCGTGCGGCTGGCTTGGTCGGCGACCAACTCCAGCCCCAGCATCAGGCCTTTGCCGCGCACGGCACCGACGAAGGGATACCTGTCGACGAAGTGGCGCAGTTTGTCTAGCATGTACGTGCCCAGGCGCGCGGCGCGCGCCACCAAATCCTCCTCGACCACCGTGCGCACCGCCGCATCGGCGGCGGCGGCGGCCAGCGGGTTGCCGCCATAGCTCGACGAGCTAAAGGAGGCCTTGGACCAGGGCTCTGACTGACACAGAGCGTCGGTGGTGATCAGGCCGGTCACCGGGTAGCCGCCTCCCAACGCCTTGCCGATGGTGAGGATGTCGGCCTGGACGCCGGAGTGCTCGATGCCAAACATCTTTCCCGAGCGGCCAAAGCCGGTGATCATTTCGTCGGCGATGAAGAGTGCGTCAAATTCACGCGCCACCTCGCGCACCGCCGGCAGGTAGTCGTCCGGCGGCACGATGTTGCCCGCGGTGCCCTGAATGGGCTCGACGATGACGGCGGCGACGCTCTGGGTGGTCTGCTTGCGAATGGCCTCGCGCATGAAGTCGACGCAGGCGAGGCCGCAGGAGGGATGCTTAAGCTTAAAGGGGCAGCGGTAACAGTCGGCGTAGGGCACCTGGAAGAGCCCGGGCTGCTGCGGCCCCAGGCCGCGCTTGAAGTCGGAGCCCATCAGCCCCAGCACCCCTTGTGTCTTGCCGTGAAAGCCGCCCCAAAAAGAGACGACCTCGAACTTGCCGGTCGCAGCGCGCGCCAGGCGCAGGGCCGACTCCACCGCCTCGGCGCCGCCCGAATACAGCTGCGTCTTGTGCAGCCCCATGCCCTTGGGGGTGACCGAGGCCAGGCGCTTGAGCAGCCGGGCGCGCGGCTCAGTGGTGTAGCTGCCCACCATCAGCTTGCGCACCTGCGTCGAGATGGCCTCGACTTGGCGCGGATGGGCGTAGCCCAACGACGCCACGCCGATGCCGGCGGCCAAGTCGATGAACTGGTTGCCGTCCACGTCGCGTAGGCGGGCGCCTCGGCCCTGGTCAGCGGCGATGCCGGCCAGTCGCCACAGGCCCTGCGTTCCGGGCGCCAAAAACGGCGCCTCCTTTTGCAGCAGCGCCGTCGATGCCGGCCCGGGAATGGGGGTCACGAGCTCAATGGCACGTACGTCGGGGCAGGGCTCAGCCGGCTCAATCATGCCGCGGCTCATAGCAGTCTCGCTCGGCGCAAGCCAAGCCCCGGGCTTGCTTAGGCCAAGGGGTTAACCCCCTACCGCGCCCACCACAGCATGGCGGCGCCGACGACGATGCGGTAGATCCCAAAGGCGATGAAGGAGTGGTGGCGGACGTAGCCCAAAATCCACCGCACCGCCGCAAAGGCGGTGACCACCGCCACCAGGCTCCCCCACGCCACCATCGCCCAGTCGGTGTGGACCAGCGGGTCGCGCAGCGCCCCGGCGGCCTGAACGGCGCCGGCAGCCAGCAGGGTGGGGATCCCCAACAAGAAGGAGAATTCGGTCGCCGCCGGCCGCGAGACGCCCAGGCACAGGGCCAGCAGGATGGTGCTGCCAGAGCGTGAGGCCCCGGGGAAGATGGCCGCCACCAGCTGCGCCGCGCCGATGGCCAGGGCCACCGGCCAGCCAATGGCGTCGCGCTGCGGCTTGCCGCGCAGCAGCAGCTCGACCGCGACGAAGAGCACGCCGCCCACGAGCGTCGCCCAGGCCACCGGCTCGAAAGATTCCGGCAGCTTGACGTGCAGCTTCTTGAGGGCCAGGCCGCCGACGGCGGTCACCGCGAAGGCGGCCCCCAGCTTGCCGACGTAGGCGCGCGTCGCCGGCTCGCGCCAGGCGAAGAGGATCTGCTTGAGCCGCGCGGTGAAGACCACCAGCACGGCCAGCACGGTGCCCGATTGGATCACCGTGTTGAACAGGTCGCTTTGGTGGGGCAAAAAGTGCTCGGCGAGCAACAGGTGGCCCGTCGAGGAGATCGGCAGAAACTCGCAGATCCCCTCGACGAGTCCGAGCAGGGCGATGGCGACGAAGGCAGGCATAGGCGCAGCATGGTCGGCGGTGGGCGACGCGTGCGAGC
>JBBSTS010000283.1:0-2513 GCA_038235675.1 Myxococcota bacterium
CCAGCGCCTCCTCCTGCACTGCCGGGTCGTGCACCGCAAAGAGCATGCGGCTGGCGGCCGGCGCGCTGATGCGAAAGGTCGCGCAGTCCATCAAGCCCCCCTCCCCGGCGCAGGCAACCGCGTCGGCCAAGGTGCACTGCGACGGCGTCAGCAGGTAGGCGTGATCGAAGCCCAGCACCGCTGAGGCGCCATCGGGGCGGCACTCCTGCAGCATCTCCCGCATGGCCTCGTCTTCTTCGAAGAAGCGTAGCGTCAGGTGCGCCTGGCCGACCATCGCCTGCAGATAGAAGGCGGCCGCGTCGGGGACGTGGAAAAACTCGCAGCGCATGTAAGGCGCCTCGACGAAGGCGAAGGGCGGGTTGCACAGCGGCTGGCGCGAGTCGTGCACCAGCCAAAGCAGGCGCGAGAAGACGCTTTGGTTGCCCACGAAGGGCGGCGCGGCGCGGTTTACCGGGGTGCGATAGGCGCCGACGGGCGGCCCGTTGAGCTGCACGCGGTCGAAGTCGATGCCGTCGACGAAGCTCAGCTGCTGCGCCAGCAGCTCGCCGAGCCCCTGCACGCGCGGATCGGCGAAGGCGGCGGCGACGTCCTCGAGCAGTCCCGGCACCCGCGCGGCCTGCGCCAGCCAGTCGAGCAGCGGCTGGCGCCACGCCTCGGGCGCCGCCGGCGCCGCGTCGAAAGCAGGCAGCTGCAGGTCGGCCAGCTGTGCCAGGGCGCTTTGCTGCTCGCTGCCCAACCGCAGCAGCGCGGCGCGCGCCCGGGTCCACAGCGACGGCGCGACGTTGGCGCGCACCACACGACAAACCTCTAAGATTTGCGGCAGCAGCGCCGGCGCCGCCCCAGCGCCCTGCGGCTGCAGGAGGGCATCCAGCAGACGCAGGCCAGAGGGCAGGGCGTCGGGGGCCTCTTGCAGCAGCAGCTGCAGCTGCGCCAGGGCCGCTGCCAAGGGCGTGGCGGCAAGCGACATCGCCGGCGAGCCGTCGCTCAGGCGCGCAGGGCTCTGCGGCGTCGATTTCCCATACAGAAAAAAGCGCGCCAGCGGCGCCCAGGTCGAGAGGTCGACCCCCGCCTGCAGCTGCGTCGTCAGCTCGGTTTGCAACCGCGCCCATGCCAGCGCCGCCGGCTGCGCTGGGTCGCCTAAGCGCCGCAGCAGCGCCGCGGCCAGCGGCCGCCAGGCTGGCGTGCGCAGGGCCAAAGCAGGCAGGGAGCTGTCCTCGGCACTCTTTTGCGCCGCATCTGCTGCCCAGGCAGCAAAAAAGTCCGGCTCCTGCCGCAGTGCTTCGAGGCCACGGTGGGCGGCACGCGCGTGCACCTGCAGCTCGGTGGCGCCCAGCGCGTCCAAAAAAGTCGGCAGCGCCGCGACCAGGTCGTCCTGAAGGGCGGCGTCGGCGGCAAACGCCGCGTCGACCGCCTGCAGCAGGCGCGGCCGGAAGGCCCGCAGCGCCTGCAGTTGGGGACCGGCGCTCGCAGGCAGCGGCGCGCCGCTGCGGCAGAGGTCCAAGTCGAAGGCGGACCCCTGCTCCGCGGGCACCAGGCGCTCGCAGAGGGCCTGGTAGAGGTGCGCGCCCATGCTCTGCGGCGGCGGCGTGAGCCGCGGGGCGTCAAATTCTGGCGCGCAGCCGAGCAAGGTCGCCGCCACCAGAGCGCCACGCTGCCAGACAGCGGGGAGGGGGCGACGCGAAGGGGCGGGCATGGCGCTCAGACTACCGCGACCGCCGCCGCTTGGAAATGTCCCCCTGCCGTGATAACGCCTTTGCCGGCGTCCAAAAGGCGCGGAGGTCCCTATGTCACGAATCGTGCAGTGCGTAAAACTTGGTCAATCTCTCCCTGGCCTGACCCACGCCCCTTTCGCCGGCGAGCGCGGCCGCCGCATCTATCAGCAGATTTCCGCCGAAGCCTGGAAAAGCTGGATGGGCGAGGCCACCAAGCTCATCAACGAGCTGCGCCTCAACCCCGCCGAGACGGCCGACCGCGAGCTGCTCGACGCCAAGATGGATGCCTTCCTCTTCGGCCCCGGCATCGCGCCACCAGCCGGTTACGTACCACCGGCTTAGGGCCCTGAGACGCCCCCACCTGAGCGGACACTTTTCGCAGTAAATGCCGTATAGTGGACCTCATGGTAGTAGGCGAGAAAAAAGTTTTCCAAGGAATTTAAAGCAGAGCTCGTCATCGACGGAGGCAAAAAATGCTCTGACGTCGCGGTCGAGCACGAGGTCCCCGTCGGCAGCGTCAATGGAGATGGATTCAGAAAGCGCGGGTGCAGGCGGCAAGCCCTGTAGGCAGCAAGCCTTCATCAGGCGACGAGGGGGAGGCTCACTCGGCCAATTTTTCTTTAAGCAAACGTAACTATTCAGGTCCAACATCAGGGGTGTAGAAAAACGCGTGGTCTGATCGGCAGACAAAGCTTTACGTCACAGGGGCCAGTAAACAATTCGTCTTGGCACGCAGTGCTGGTTGCGGGCTCTCAGTTACCGACAAATTTTTACTGGCCCCTGTGACACGAATTCCCTATC
>JBBSTS010000284.1:0-2510 GCA_038235675.1 Myxococcota bacterium
GCTGCCTCGAGATCAGCCTCAGGGACGTAGACCTGCTCCGCCTCCGCCGCCAACGACAGCAGACGACGGGCGATGAGGTTGTCCCGTGCCTGCGCCTGCAGGCGTGCCGGCTCGGCATCGCGCAGGGCCGGGTAGCTCCCCTCGGGCGTCTGGCTCAGGCGGCGCACCTCGGCCGCCACCTGGGCACGGCTGATCGGCGTCTGCCCGACGCAGGCAAGGGTCGGGTCGCTGGGACCGGGGGCCGGCTTACAGGCCGAGGTCGCCCACAGCGCCGCCAACACGAATGTAGGGACCAGCCAGGGCATCGTCCCCCGCGGTTACCATAGTGCAGCTGGCGGCGATAGCTTCGCGCCTTTGAGATGCGCTCTAATCGGCGCGGGCGATGAGCCCGAGCTCGTCACGCACCGCCTGCAGCATCGCCACCCCCGTGCTGCCCGCGGCATCCGGCCGGGTGATTGCCAAGCGGCCGGAGGGGAGCAGGCGATAGCGCTGCGGGCTGGCCTGACAGCGGCGCACCAGCGCCGCGCGGTCGATGGGCGCCGCGGGCGTGAAGTGCAAACCGATGCGCAGCGCCGCGTCGTCGCAGCCAATCGAGAGCGCGCTGGCCCCCAGCTCTTTGAGTCGCCGACGCAGCACCATCACCTCGGCAAAGTTTTCCGCCTCGGGGGGCGGCGCGCCAAAGAGGTCGACCACCTCGGCAAAGAGGTTGTAGATCCCGGCGTCGTCGACCGATTGTGCCATGCGCTGGTAAAAGGCCAGCCGCTGCATCGGCTCGGGGATGTAGGACTCGGGCAGAACGGCGGCCACCGAGACGTTGATCTCCGGCTCCACCGAAGGCGCCGCGTCGGCGTTGCCGCGCGCCCGCTCGACCGCTTCGGCCAACAGCTCGGTGTATAGCTCGAAGCCCACCGCGGCGATGCTGCCGGATTGATCGGCGCCCAGCAGATCCCCGGCGCCGCGCAGCTCCATGTCGTGGGAAGCAATTTGAAAGCCGGCGCCCAGCTCGCTAAAGCGTTTGAGCACCGCCAAACGGGCGGTCGCCTCCTTGGTCAAGTTGCCCTCCGGCGGCAGCAGCAGATAGGCGTAGGCGCGGTCACGTCCGCGGCCGATGCGCCCTCGCAGTTGATAGAGCTGGCTGAGCCCGAACATGTCGGCGCGGTTGACGATCATCGTGTTGGCATTGGGAATGTCGATGCCGCTCTCGATGATCGCGGTGGACACCAAAATCTGTGTGTCGCGGCGCACGAAAGCGACCATGATCTTCTCCAGCTCGATGGCGCTCATCTGCCCATGCGCCAGCGCGACGCTGGCCTGCGGCGCCAGGCGGCGGATCAGCTCGACCATGCGGTCGATCGACTGGATGCGGTTGTGGACCACGAACACCTGGCCGCCGCGATGCAGCTCGCGGGCGATTGCCTCGCCAATGGCGCCCTCGTCGAAGCGCATCACCTCGGTGCGGATGGCGCTGCGCGCCGCCGGCGCCGTGGTAATGAGCGACAAATCGCGCAGGCCGGTGGAGGCCATGTTGAGGGTGCGAGGGATGGGCGTCGCCGACAGGGTCAGCACGTGCACCTCCTGGCGCATCTGTTTGAGCCGCTCTTTGCTCTTGACCCCGAAGCGCTGCTCTTCGTCGACCACCAGCAGGCCGAGATCCTTGAAATGCACGTCTGCCGACAGGAGGCGGTGGGTGCCGACCACCACGTCGACACGCCCAGCGCGCAGCTGCGCCAGCATGCTCTTGCTCTGCGCCGGGGTGCGAAAGCGGCTGAGGACCTCCACCTGGACGCCGAAGGGCGCCAGGCGCTGCGCGAAGGTCGCACGATGCTGCTCGGCCAAGACGGTGGTGGGCACCAGCACCGCCACCTGCTTGCCCCCCTGCACCGCCAAAAACGTCGCGCGCAGGGCAACCTCGGTTTTGCCGAAGCCGACGTCGCCGCAGACCAGACGGTCCATCGGCGTATCTTTGCGTAGGTCGCCCAGCACGTCGGCGATGGCACGCGCCTGATCGGGCGTCTCTTCATAGGGAAATTGCGCCACGAAGGCGTCGTAGGTGGCGTCCGCTGCCGGCAGCGCAAATCCCGGCCGCAGCTTGCGCTGTGCCTGCAGCTCCAAAAGGGCGTGGGCGATCGCCAACACCGCGTCCTTGACCCGCAGCTGGGCGCGCTTCCAGCGGCTGCCGCCGAGGGTGTCCAGGCGGGTGCCCTCGGCGGGCCCGCGGTAGCGCTGTAGGCGGTCGAGGCGGAAGACCGGGACGTAGAGCTTGTCCTCGCCGGCGTAGGCCAGGTGGACGAAGTCGCCGTCGATGCCGCCGAGGATAAGGCGCTTGAGGCCCAAATAGCGGCCGATGCCGTGGTCGCGGTGGATGAGCAGGTCGCCTGGGCGCAAATCGCCCAGGGTGCCGGCGAGGCCGGCGGCAGCGCCGCGGCCTCGCACCTTGCCGCCGCGGCGCTTGACGGCGGCGCCGAGGATGTCGACGTCGCTTATCCACATGACGTCGTCGCCGCGGTCGA
>JBBSTS010000285.1:0-2505 GCA_038235675.1 Myxococcota bacterium
CAGGCCGGTGCCCGGCACCCACAGCCGTCGGACCTTGAAGAGGTGACAGAGCTCCAAGATGATCAGCGCCGCCGGCACCAACACCGCGGCGCGGTCGGGCCGCAGCCCGAATGCCTGCGCCCGCGTCTGCGGCGGCAGCGCCGCGGCCCGGCGCACGAGGGCCAAAAGATGCGATACGGCCAGCGCCGGCAGCGTCCCGGGGCGCGACGTCGGCAGCAGGCGCACTAAGGCATCGAGGTTGCCGCCGGTGCCCAGGGCGGTGCCGGCATCCCACGCCTGCCCCACCTCTGTCGCCAACATCTCCCGGACTTGCTGGCGCGCCCGCAAAAAGGCCGTGCCGTGCAAACGCTCCCCCAGCGCCGGCAGGCGGCGCAGCAGGCGCACCGAGCCCACCGGCAGCGAGCGGCCACTGCCGGGTGCCGCCCCCACGCGGTCAATCTCGAGGCTGCCGCCGCCAAGGTCCAACAGCAGGGTACGGGGCGCCACCGCGCCGCAGTACTGCAAGAGGGCGGCACGCGCCAGCTGCCCTTCCTCGGCACCCGAGATGATTTCCAGCCGCAGGCCGGTGCGCCGACGCACCTCTCGCACCAGTGCCGCACCGTTTTTCGCCTCGCGCATCGCCGAGGTGGCGACGGCACGGTAGGCCTGCACGCCGCTGCGCCGCAGCCGCGACGCCACGTCGCCAAAGGCGGCAAGCAGGGCCGCCCGCTTGACGGCGCCGATGCGGCCGCTGGCGAAGACGTCGCTCCCTAACGACACCGGGTAGCGACGCAGCAGGCGTCGCCGCTCCATGCCGCAGGCATCGACCTGCAGGATCAACATGCGGATGGCGTTGGAACCGACGTCGATGGCCGCCACGCACAGCGCGTGTGCTTTCATACGGCTCGCCTTAGGCCGACTTCTTCTCTTCGAACAGCAGCTGCGGCGGGCTCGCCTCGGTGATCACCCCGGCGTCGATGGTGCAGCGCTTGATGCGCTCCAAAAAGGGCACCTCGTACATGATCTCCAGCATCGCACCCTCGAGGATGGCGCGCAGGCCGCGGGCGCCGCTCTTGTTCTCGATGGCCTGCTTGGCGATCGCCCGAATGGCGCCATCGTCGAACAGCAGCTCCACCCGCTCCATCGCAAAGAGCTTCTGATACTGCCGCACCAGAGCATTTTTGGGCTCGGTCAAGATATGCCGCAGGTCGTCCTCGGCGAGCTCCTCGAGGGTGGCGAGCACCGGCAGGCGGCCGACGAATTCAGGGATGAGCCCGAAGCGGGTCAGGTCTTGGGGCTCGAGCTCGCGCAGCAGCTCACCTAGGCCCTTCTCGTTGCGTCGCCGCACGTCGGCGCCGAAGCCCATGCCGCGGCGGCCGATGCGCTGCTGGATCACCTGCTCGATGCCGGTGAAGCTGCCGCCGCAGATCACCAGGATGTTGCTGGTGTCGACGGTGACCATCTCGGCCTGGCCGTACTTTTTCGCCCCCCGCGGCGGCACGTTGGCCCGCGTACCCTCGATGATCTTGAGCAGCGCCTGCTGGACGCCCTCGCCGGAGACGTCGCGGGTCATCGACGGGGAGTCGCCCTTGCGCGCCACGTTGTCGATTTCGTCGATGTAGATGATGCCGCGCTGGGCGCGCTCGACGTTGTTGTCGGCGGCGACCAGCAGGTTGGCGATGATGTTTTCGACGTCCTCGCCGACGTAACCGGCCTCGGTGAGGGTGGTGGCGTCGGCGATGGTGAAGGGCACGTCAAGCAGGCGTGCCAAGGTCTGCGCCAGCAGCGTCTTACCGGTGCCGGTGGGGCCGACCAACAGCACGTTGGATTTTTGCAGCTCGACGGCGTGGTCCTCCTGCGCCGCGGCAACCGCCTCCTTGGCCGAACGCGTTGCGACGCTGGTCTTCTTGGCTGCCGCTGCCGTCGCCAAGGGCTCGTCGCTGCCGCGGCCAACGGTGGCACCGCCGGGGTCAACTTTGCCACCCTTCGGGGTCCCAGCCGGCGTGCGGATGCCGTGGTTGTTGATCCGCTTGTAGTGGTTGTAAACCGCCACCGACAGCACCCGTTTGGCACGCTGCTGGCCAACGATGTACTGATCCAGAAACTGGCTGATCTCCTGCGGGCTGGGCAACGGCCGCAGTCCCGAGGATGGCGGGTCGCGCTCGGACTCCTCGTCGATGATGTCCGTGCACAGCCGAATGCACTCGTCGCAAATGTAGACGGTCGGTCCGGCAATGAGCTTGCGCACTTCGCGCTGGCTCTTGCCGCAGAATGAACAGGTCAGTTGCCCACCCTGAAAATCTTTGCGCGCCACCTGGCCTCCCGCTGTGTGATCTCAAGCCTAGCAGAGTGCACTTGGGCGACCAACGAAAATGCCGTCCCCCCACCACGCGGCGAGCCCTCAGCCCCCTGGTGCCGTCCCCACGAATGTGTCTATACCCCTATGCAGGGCTCGTTAGACAGGAACCGTGTGAATTTTCAACCTCTTTGGGCCCCTGGCCCCCACCCCGAGCGACTCGCCGCCGC
>JBBSTS010000286.1:0-2499 GCA_038235675.1 Myxococcota bacterium
GCGCTGGACCCGGCCTTCGGTGTCGACCAATTTCTGCTTGCCGGTGTAGAAGGGATGGCAGTTGGAGCAGATGTCGATCTTGAAAGAGCCCTGTACCGAGCGAGTTTGGATGACGTTGCCGCAGGCGCACTGGATCTGAGCGGCGAGCAGCGGGGGGTGCAGGTTTTCTCGGGGCATAGCCGACCTCGGTCAAATGGCCCATCCGTTTACGCGACGGGCGTCAAACGGTCAAGGTGGCGCGGCGGCGGCGACGCCCCTCAGTGATGCTGCAAAGCAGCAATCTTGTTGAGGGCCGAGCCGGCCGCAAACCAGCTTAGCTGAGCCGCGTTAAATGTGTGGTTGACCATGAAGCGCTCGCGGCTGCCGTCGGCATGCGCCAGCTCGACGGTGAGCGGCGCGTCTGGCGCGATGCGGTCCATATCCGGCAGGCTGACGCGGTCGTCCTGCCGCACTTTGTCGTAATCATTGGGATCGGCGAAGGTCAGCGGCAGCATGCCCTGCTTTTTGAGGTTGGTTTCGTGGATGCGCGCAAAGCTACGGGCGATGACGGCGCGGCCGCCTAAAAAGCGCGGGCTCATCGCTGCGTGCTCACGGCTGGAGCCCTCGCCATAGTTGCTGTCGCCGATGGCCACCCAGCTGCGGCCCTTTGCTTTGTAATCCCGCGCAATGGTCGCGAAGGGCTGCGGCCCTTGGTCCTGCAGGACGTTGACCCCCTTGCCCGTGGCGCCGGTGAAGGCGTTGGTGGCGCCCAAAAACATGTTGTCGGAGATGTTCTGCAGGTGGCCGCGAAAGCGCAGCCAGCTGCCCGCCGCCGAGATATGGTCGGTGGTGCACTTGCCCTGGGCTTTGAGCAGCACCGGCATGTCCTGCAGCGATTTACCGTCCCACGCGGCGAAGGGCGCGAGCGCCTGCAGGCGCTCGCTCTGCGGGGAAATTACCACGTCGACTTTTTTGCCCTTCGGGTCGGGGGCGATGAGGCCCGAAAGGTCGGTGACGAAGCCGCGCTTGGGGAGCTCGTCGGCCTGCGGCGGCTGGAGGGTGAAGGCGACGCCGTCTTTGTCCGTCAGGCTGTCGCTCAGCGGATTGAAGGACAGCGAGCCCGAAAAAGCCATCGCCACCACCACCTCCGGCGAGGCTATAAAGGCCAGGGTGGTGCGGTTTTCGTCGTTGCGGCCGGGAAAGTTGCGGTTGTAGGAGGTGAGGATGGTGTTGGCCTCGCCGGCCTTGATGTCCTGGCGCTTCCACTGGCCGATGCACGGCCCGCAGGCGTTGGCCAGAACTTGAGCACCCACCGCCTCGAGGGTCTCCATCTGTCCATCGCGGCGGATGGTGTTGAAAATTTGATCGGAGCCGGGGGTGACCATCAGGGGGATCTTGGCACGCAGCCCGGCTTTGTGCGCCTGCGCCGCGACGTGCGCCGCACGGCCGATGTCTTCATAAGAAGAGTTGGTACAGCTGCCGATGAGGGCGCAGCGGATGTCGTCGGGGTAGTTTTTGCTCACCGTCTCGGCCCGCAGCTTGCTGATCGGGCGGGTGAGGTCGGGCGTCTGTGGCCCCACGACGTTGGGCTCGAGGGTCGACAGATCGATGTGGATGACGCGGTCGTAATAGGCCTCGGGATTTTTCTCCACCTCGGGGTCGGCGCGCAGATCGCCTGCCTGCGCGTCGGCCAACTCCGCCACGGCGGCGCGGCCGGTGGCGCGCAGATAGGCGCCCATGCGGGCGTCGTAGGGGAAGACCGAGGTGGTGGCGCCGTGCTCGGCCCCCATGTTGCAGATGGTGCCCTTGCCGGTGCAGCTGATCGACTCGCTGCCCGGGCCAAAAAACTCGACGATGTGGCCGGTGCCGCCTTTGACCGTCAGGATGCCCATCAGCTGCAGGATGACGTCCTTGGGGCTGCTCCAGCCGTGGAGGCTGCCGGTCAGCTTGACGCCGATCACCCCTGGCCAGCGCAGGCCGAAGGGCTCGCCGACCATCACGTCGACCGCGTCGGCACCGCCGACGCCAATGGCCACCATCCCCAGGCCGCCGGCGTTGGGGGTGTGCGAGTCGGTGCCGATCATCATGCCGCCGGGAAAGGCGTAGTTTTCCAGCACCACCTGATGAATGATGCCGGCGCCCGGCTGCCAGAACCCGATGCCGTAGCGCTGCGAGGCGGTTTTCAAGAAGGCAAAGACTTCGTCGTTCTCCTGCAGCGAGCGCTTGAGGTCGTCTTTGGCGCCGGACTGGGCGCGGATCAGGTGGTCGCAGTGCACCGTGGTGGGGACCGCCACCGCGTCCATGCCGGCGCGCATAAACTGCAGCAGCGCCATCTGGGCGGTGGCGTCCTGCATCGCCACGCGATCGGGGCGCAGATCGACGTTGCTGCGCTTGCGCGCCAGCTGCAGCGGCTGCCCCTGGGCGTCGGTCCGCGCGTCGAGATGGCCGGCCAGGATCTTTTCCGTCAGCGTCAGCGGTCGCTGCCACAAACTACGGGCTTCTTGGGTGCGCTGCGACAGA
>JBBSTS010000287.1:0-2494 GCA_038235675.1 Myxococcota bacterium
GCCCCCGACTGGCGCCAGAAGCGCGCCTACTGCGGCACGGTCTACGTCCCCAAAGGCACCCAGGTTTTGCTGCTCTTCGTCGATCTGCCGCGCGACTCGCGCCTGCGCCTCGCAGCGGTGCGGCTGTCGCCGATCACGTCTGGCCGGGCGCTGGTGCAGACCGGCTGGGCAGCGCTGCGGCAGCAGCCGCTCTCGGTGGCCCGCCTGCAGCGCGCCGCAGAGCGCCTTTTTGGCGCCCTGCTGCAGGGGGGGATCAGCGGCACCGCCCGCGAGATGCTCCCTTGGGGGGGCGGCGTCGCCACCGTCGGCGACTACCGTGCCTGGATCGAGGAGTACGAGCGTCTGCTGCCGCAGGACGAGGCGCGCATCCTGGCCACCATCCAGGCGCTGCCGCAGCCGCCACGCTTCTCCATCGTCATGCCCACCTACAACAGCCGCAGCTCGCTGTTGCGCCAGGCGGTGGCCTCCGTGCAGCAGCAAAAGTATCCCCACTGGGAGCTGTGCATCGCCGACGACGCCAGCACCGACAAGGGGACACAGGCCACGTTGGCCGAGCTGGCCGAGGCCGACCCGCGCATTCGCCTGAAAATGCGCCGCAGCAACGGCCACATAAGCCTGGCTTCCAACTCTGCTTTGGCGCTGGCGCGCTACGAGTGGGTGGTGCTGCTCGACCACGACGACAGGCTCTCGCCGCTGGCGCTGTTTTACGCCGCCATGGAGGTGGCTACCCACCCGCAGACGCAGGTGATCTACAGCGACGAAGACAAGATGGACATGCACGACAACCGCATGGGCCCCTATTTCAAGCCGGACTTCGACCCCGACCTGCTGCATGGCCAGAACATGTTCAGCCACCTGGGGATCTACCGCACCGAGCTGATGCGCCGCCTGGGCGGCTTCCGCAGGGGCTACGAGGGGTCGCAGGACCACGATTTGGCACTGCGCGCCACCGAGCAACTGCGCCCCGACCAGATCCGCCACATCCCGCACATCCTCTATCACTGGCGGCTGTCGCCCGAGTCGGCCTCGAACGACTGCGAGGCCAAGCCCTACGCCCGCATCAACGGCGCCAAGGCGGTGCGCGACCAGCTGGCGCGCCTGGGGGTCAAGGCGCGGGTCCACATCGACGCCGAGACCGGCGTCTACCGCGTAACCTACCCTCTTCCCGAGGTGTTGCCGACGGTCACGGTGGTGATCCCCACCCGCGACCAGGGCAAGCTGCTGCGCCAGTGCATCGACAGCCTGCGCACCATCACCGACTACGCCGCCATCGACCTGGTGGTCGTCAACAACCAGAGCAGCGAGGCCGAGACGTTGGAGTACTTCAACGAGCTGCGCAGCACCGGCGCCGCGCGCATCGTCGACTACCCCAAAGCGTTCAACTTCTCCGCCGTCTGCAATTTGGGCGCGGCACAGGCCCAGGGGTCCGCCGACGACGGCCTGCTGTTGTTTCTCAACAACGACGTGGAGATCTTTCAGGGCGACTGGCTCAAAGCGATGGTGCGCCAGGCGCTGCGTTCAGACGTCGGCGTCGTTGGCGCCAAGCTCATCTACCCCGACGGCCGCGTCCAGCACGCCGGGGTGATCTGCGGCATCGGCGGCATCGCCGCGCACGCGCACGTCGACTTCGAGATGAACTCGCGCGGCTATTTCGACCGCAACATCATCGCCCACCAGTATTCCGCCGTCACGGGCGCCTGCCTGATGATGCGGCGCCAGACTTTCGCGCAACTAGGCGGCTTCGACGAGGATTTCCCCACCGCCTACAACGACCTCGACCTCTGCCTGCGCACCCGCGCTGCCGGCCTGAAGGTCATGTTCGAGCCGCAGGCCATCCTCATCCACCACGAGTCGGTCAGCCGCGGCTCCGACCTCACCGGCGCCAACCGCAAGCGGCTGGCCGGCGACGCCGAGAAGTTTTACGCGCGCTATAGAGCGGTGGTCGAAGCGGACCCCTGCTACAACCCCAACCTCACCCTTTACTCCGGCAGCTTCACCGTCGACACCCCACGCCATGCGGGCTACCGCATCGAGGCAAATCAATGAAACGTATCGGCATCGACATGGACGAGGTCATGGGCGACACGCTCGCCCATCAACTCAACTGGCTCGCCTCCCACCGTCAGGTGGCGCTGCGCGCCGACGCCCTCGAGCCCGGGCAAAAGCCGCACGACCGCGTCGAGGCAGCCGACATGGCGGCCCTCGAGGAGGCGATGCACGGCGGCGACTGGTTTCGCGACATCCCCGTGCGCCCCGACAGCCAGCAGGTGGTCGCCCGCCTCTGCAAGGCCTACGACGTCTACATCGTCACCGCCGCCCTCGATTATCCGCGCAGCTGTCAGGCCAAGCTCGACTGGCTGGCGCAACACTTCGACTGCGTGTCGCTGCGCAAGGTGGTGCTCTGCGGCGACAAGCGCAGCTTCGCCGGCGACTACCTCATCGACGACAGCCCGCACCATTTCGAGCACTTCGGCGGCCACGCTCTGCTCTACGA
>JBBSTS010000288.1:0-2474 GCA_038235675.1 Myxococcota bacterium
GCGAGCTGGAGCGGCAGCTCGCCGCGGGTCCCCGCAGCCTGCCGCCGGCCGACCTTGCGGCCCAAGTGGCCGCCCTGCAGGCGCAGCAGCGCCGCCTCGAGCTCAGCATTCGCTACGCCCTGCAGGCGCTGCTCAGCGGCGGCCTGAGCTTCGTTCTGTGGCGCGACCCGCACCAGACCCTGGCGCGCATCATCGATCGTTGGCGTCGCTGGCCGCGCGGCGTGGCGCCCGGTCGCCGCCCGAGCAGCGACGCCGAGCTCGACACCTTCTTGGCGTGGATCTTCGAGCCGCCGGCGATGCCGGCCGATCTCGACGCCCTCTCGGGCTGAAGTTCCATCAGGCTGACGCCTGAGCTTGTCGCGGCCCCGGGGCCTCGCCAATGTTGCAACGCATTAGGGGCTGGCGCTAGGGTGCCAAAAGATTGCGCGGCAAGGTCTAAGCGAGGAGGCGTGGCATGGCAGAAGCAACTTACACCGCGGCAGTCATCGGCGCCGGCGTCATGGGCAGCGCGATCGCCGCGCACCTGTCTGGCGCGGGCATCAGGACACTGCTGCTGGACATCGTGCCGAAGGGCGCCGAGCCGGCTCAGCGCAGCGCTTTGGCCCAAGGCGGCCTCGAGCGCCTGCACAAGGCCAAACCTGCGGCCTTTTTCGAACCGGAGTCGGCGGCGCTCATCCGCTGTGGCAACCTCGAAGATGACCTCGAGCGCCTGCGGCACTGCGAGCTGGTCATCGAGGCGGTGGTCGAGCGGCTCGACATCAAGCAGGCACTGTTCAAAAAGATCGCCCCATTTCTCAACCCCGACGTGCTGTTGGCGTCGAACACCTCGGGCCTGTCGCTTGCGGCGATGAGCCAGGCGCTGCCGGCGACGCTGCAGTCCCGCTTCTGCGTCCTGCATTTTTTCAATCCAGTCCGTTACATGCGCCTACTCGAGGTGGTTGCGGCGCCGAAGACCTCGCCTGCGGCCCTGCAGCTGGCGACCCACTGGGGCGAGAGGCTTGGCAAAGGGGTCGTGCACGGCAAGGACACCGCCAACTTCATCGCCAACCGCATCGGCGTCCATTCGATGATGAAGGCCCTGACGCTGATGACCGACGAAGGGCTCAGCGTCGAGGAGGTCGACAAGGTGGCCGGCAAGCCCATGGGCCGCCCCAGCAGCGCTGCTTTTCGAACCGCCGATCTGGTCGGCATCGACACTTTTTTGCACGTCGCGCGCAACTGCTACGACGCCCTGCCGCAGGACGAAGATCGCAAGACCTTTGTCGCGCCCAAGTGGCTCGAGGAGCTGGCGGCCGCGGGCCGCACCGGCGCCAAGGCCGGCGCCGGCTTCTACAAGAAGGTCGGCAAGGACATCCTGGTCCTCGATCTGAAGACGATGGACTATCGGCCGCAGAACAAGGTGCGCTTCGAATCGCTCGGCGCGGTGCGCGGCCTCGACGAAGTGGGCCCCCGCCTCAAGGCCCTCTGTGCCGGCGACGATGCCGCCGCTCGCTTTGCCTGGAAGAGCTGGAGCGCCTCGATGCTCTACGCCGCCCACCGCCTGGGCGAGATTGCCGACGAGGTGCTCAGCATCGACCGCGCCATGCGCTGGGGCTTCAACTGGGAGCTGGGCCCCTTCGAGGCGTGGGATGCGCTGGGGGTGCGCGAGGTGGTCGAGCGCCTGGCCAAAGAAGGCAAGCAGGTCCCCGCCTGGGTGAATGAGATGCTCGCCAAGGGGATCGACCACTTCTACGCCGGCCCCGAGGGCGCCAAGCGCTTCTACGACCCGCGCCGCGGCTGCCTGGTCGAGGAAAACAAAAGCCCGCAGCGGCTGACCTTCGCCGCCCTGCAGGCCGAACCGCGGCGGCAGGTGGCGCAAAACCTTAGCGCCTCGCTCATCGACGTGGGCGACGGCTGCTTGGCGCTTGAAGTGCACAGCAAGATGAACACCGTCGACGACGACGTGATCGCCATGCTTCATCGCGGCGTCGAGGAGGCGGAGAAAAATTACTCTGCCCTGGTGCTCGCCAACGACGGCGCCCACTTCGGTGCCGGCGCCAATTTGATGTTGATCTACATGGCCGCGCAGCAAAAAAGCTGGGAGCCCATCGACAGCATGATCCAGCAGTTTCAGGCGGCGGTGCAGCGCCTGCGCTACGCCAAAGTGCCGGTGGTGGCGGCGCCCTTCAACTACACCTTCGGCGGCGCCGCGGAGATCGCCATGGCCGCCGATGCCTGTCAGGCGCATGCCGAGACGTACATGGGCCTGGTGGAGGTGGGCGTTGGCCTCATTCCCGGCGGCGGCGGCTGTTTGCGGATGGTCGAGCGTTTCTGCGGCCCAGTACAGGACATCGATGGCCTCGACCTGTTGCCCAGCGTCGGCGCGGCCTCTTTGACCATCGCCATGGCCAAGGTGTCCACCGGCGCCGAGGAGGCTCGGCGGCTGCGCTACCTGTTGCCGCACGATGGGATCTCGCTGAACCGCGACCAGCTCC
>JBBSTS010000289.1:0-2462 GCA_038235675.1 Myxococcota bacterium
AACTTCACCGAGCAGTACATCCTCGCCCAGCTCGTCGCCCGTCAGGTCGAGCGCCAAACAGGCCGTCCGGTCGAGGTGGTGGGGGCGATGGGCGGCACGATGGCCTACGAGGCGCTACGCAGCGGCGAGATCGACGCCTACGTCGACTACACCGGTTCGCTGTGGAAGACGCAGCTGCGTGCACCGATGCCGCGCACGCCGGCGGCGACGCTGGCCGGCCTGCGCCAGCACTTCGCCGCCGAAAACAAGGTGCACGTGCAGGCGACGCTGGGCTTCGCCAACAATTATGCCCTGGCGCTGCGGCGCGACGTTGCGACCGCCGCGCACCTCAACTCGCTGAGCGATCTGACGGCGCAGGCGCCACAGCGCCGCATTGCCGGCGATTATGAGATCTTCAGCCGTGACGAGTGGGCCCAGGTGCAACGCGGCTACGCGCTGCGGTTTGCCGAGCAGCGCAGCATGGATCCTGCCCTGATGGTGCCGGCGCTGCTGCAGGGGGAGGTGGACCTCATCACCGCCTACACCTCCGACGGCCGCATCGCGCAGCTGGACCTGGTGCTGCTGGCAGATCCGCAGCACCTCTTCCCCTCCTACGAGGCGCTGCTGCTGACCGGCGGCCGCGTCGCCCAGGACGCGGCGGTGCGCACCGCGCTGCAGGGTCTGGCGGGCAAGGTAAGCCTGGCCTGCATGCAGAAGTTGAACTTCTTGGTCGACCACGACGGCCGCAGCCCCACCGAGGCGGCCGCGGCTTTCTTCGCCGGCGCCTGCAACCCGACCTGAGCCTGCCGCCTTTATGCCACCAGAGGCTCAGAAATCCTGGCCCGTGGGTTGCGCCTCTGGCAAGCTGAGCCAATCCCCCCTGCCGCGGAGCCCCTATGTCGCCACGTCGTGTCTCGGTTCTGTCTCTGCTGTCTTTGTCGATCCTCTGTGCTTTTGCCTGCGGTCCGCAGGGCAAGCTTGCGGCGGCGACGGGCGAGGGCTCCATTGCCGAGGCCCTCGCGGGGGCGCCCTATGTCTACCTCCCTGGGATGAGAGAATATAATTCGGCGCGTGGCAAGGGCGCCAAGGCCGTCGTAGGAAAAATTGGCACGTTGCCATTTGGCCACCGCACCCGGGCCGAGCGTAATGGGGCGTATTTTATCCCCGAGCACGGCAGTGCCGACGCGCTGCCCATCTTGGTCCTCGCACATGGCTACAAAGATCGTGGCCTGTCGATGGTGCGTATGTTTTTGGACCACGCAAAAAAATACAAGGTGGCGCTGGTGGCGCCCGATGCGTTGGACGAATTGTGGGTGGTGCCCAGCGCCGGAGAATACAGCCTCGACAGCCAGCACGCCGAGGACGCACTGGCCTGGTTGCGCGACCACATCGACCATCCGTCGCAAAAGCTCGTCGGCACCGCCGGCTATGCTTATGGCTGCCGCATGGCCTCGTCGTTGGCGACCAACTTTTCAATCTATCGGGCCGGCATGCTGATGCACGGTCGCTATGTCGAGGCGGCCCTGGGAGAGAACAAAATACGTCTGCGCCTCTCCGGCTCGCCGAAGGACAACATGTTCAATTTTTCGGTGATGAAGGGCCAAAAATCCAGCTTCACCGCCCACTTCACCGACTGGCCAAACGGTGGCCCCTCCCTGCACACCTACGACTGCTCCACTTGCCTACACCGCCCGCACGCGACAGAACTCGAGGACGCGGTGATCTGGTTTTTGCAGAAATCTTAACCAGGGCGGTCCTTGCCCCACAGCGGCCGGTGGCGCATCCCTGGCGAGCTTGCGGGGCCGCTTTGTTTTGCGCGGCGCGTCAGTCCGCTGCAATAGGTGCGTTTATGCTTGACGAAGAAAGAAAGTAGGCGCAAAGACGTTGGAACCGTAGCGACGCAGCAACTGTATCGCAGCGGAGGCAGCAACGATGAAGATGTCCATCGGCAAGTCCACGAACAAAGATCATACGGCCTTTTCAGTCTCCCATTTTCGCTCGACGCACTGTGCCCAGCATTTCTCGCCGGGCAAAATTCTGGGTATTTTGGCAAGTGCTTATTTGCTCGCCTCAGGTCGGGCATGGGGCGCCCTGGCAAGCGAAGCGGCAATGCCGTTGCCCACGCTGCCCCAAGACCCGGGCGCTCACCCCAGGCACCAGGGTAGGCAGCTGCGGGCGCTCAGCGAGCTGCCCAGCCTCCCTGATACGCCCTTCAACGATTTTGACGGCGAGCCTGTCGCAATTTTGGCGACGAACGATAGGCTGAATTCCGCCCCGGTCGGCAGCAGCCTGTTCGGCGACAAAGCGCAGCCCAGCATCGAAGACTTTTACGTCAATCCTAATCTTATTACCTCGCCTGCGTCCATTAACGCCATGTTGGGGAGTATGGTTGCACGTGACAGCGCCCTGATTGCCTCACGCTTTGAAGGTCCCCTGGGGGTGGCATCGAAGGGTCAATACCTCTTCTTGGTCTACGGCGCACA
>JBBSTS010000290.1:0-2458 GCA_038235675.1 Myxococcota bacterium
GATTGAGGCGTTCATCGACCTTCTGCGAGCCGCCCAGGTGATGCTGGTCGTCGACATTCGTTCGATTCCTAAGTCGAGGACCAATCCGCAATACAACAAGGACACGCTGCCGGAAACCCTGACGGCTTTTCAGGTTGGTTATGAACATATCGCCGAGCTCGGTGGACTGCGCGGCAAAGCCAAAAATATCTCAGCGGATCTTAATTGCTTCTGGAAAAATCAAAGTTTTCACAACTATGCAGATCAGGCTCTGTCTGCTTCCTTTCGCAACGGCCTGAATAAGCTGATCGCGTTGGGACGTGAGCGGCGATGTGCGATGATGTGCTCGGAGAGCGTCTGGTGGCGGTGTCACCGGCGACTGGTCGCGGATCATCTCCTTGCCAGCGGCGAAAGCGTCTTCCATCTGATGGGCAAGGATAAGATTCAGATGGCAGAACTATCAGCAGGCGCCCATGTATCGAAAGATGGGGCCGTGACCTACCCTGCGAAAGATATCTCGGGTTGAAGGATCCGCTGGTGCCGTCGGCGCCACGCATCGAGTGGACGTGCCTGCGGCTCAAGTCCGAGGTCAATCCACTCGACCTGGGCGATAGGTGTCCCTAGACGGCGGGCTGCGGCCTCGATGACAGGAGAGCAACCATGCAGCATCGGGGGCAGCAGGGACGAGAGGGAGCGAGGGCCACTGCGACGGCCAAGGCCGAGGTTCTGACATTGCTGCTGCGCTACGGCGCCAACAGCACCTCGTTTCAGGTCCTCGAAGAGGGCTTCTCCTATTGGTTTGCCGACTCGGACGCCTGCGTCGCCTACGTCCGAGTGGGCCGCTGTCGGGTCGTCGCCGGGGCGCCCATCGCGTCGCCCGAGCGGCTGGGGGAGGTGGCGCAGGCGTTTTTACAGCACTGCGCCCGCGACCACCGGCGGGCCGTCTTTTTTGGCGTCGAGCGGCGCTTTTTGCGCCAGATCCCGCTGGCGGCCTTTTTGGTTGGTGAGCAGCCCATCTGGGACCCGCGCCGCTGGGCGGCCAGTAGCCTGGCACACCGCAGCCTGCGGGGGCAGGTGGCGCGCGCCGCCCGGCAGGGGGTGCAGGTGCGGCTGGTGGCGGCGGCCGAATGGCAGCAGGCCGACGGCGCCACGGCCACGGCGGTGCGCGCCCTGATTGCCCGCTGGCACGCCAGCAAGGCACTGGCGCCGATGGGATTCTTGGTGCAGGTGCGGCCCTTCGCCTTCGCCGCCGAGCGGCGTTTTTGGGTCGCCGAGCGCCAGAGACAGGTGGTCGGCTTTTTGGCCATCGTCCCGGTCTACGCCCGCCAGGGCTGGCTGCTCGAGGACCTGTTGCGCGACCCGGCGGCTCCCAACGGCACCGCCGAGCTGCTCGTCGACGCCGCCATGCGCTACGCTGCGGCGCAGGGCTGTGCCTACGTGACGATGGGGCTGGCCCCCCTCTCCGGTGCCATCTCGCCGGTGTTGCGCTCGGTAGGTCGGCTCGGGGCGGGACTCTACGACTTCGGCGGCCTGCACGCCTTCAAGGCCAAGCTGCAGCCACACGCCTGGGAGCCCATCTACGTCGCCCACCCTGCGGCTCTGCCGCGCTGGCGGGCGCTCTTGGACGTGCTAAGGGCCTTTGCGCCGCAGGGGCTGGTGCGCTTCGGCCTCGACACCCTGTTGCGCGGTCCCTCGGTGGTGCTCACCACCCTGTGGGTGATGCTGATCCCCTGGACGTTGGGGCTGGCCGTTCTCGACGGGCCGCGCTGGTTTGGCTCGGCCGCCTGTAAGTGGGCCTGGGTCACCTTCGACGTCGGCTGTGCTGCGGCACTGGCCTCTTTGACGCGTCGCTGGCGGCCCCGCTTGGCCACCGCCCTGGCGTGGCTGATCAGCGGCGACGCCTGTTTGACCTGCCTGCAGCTCGCCTGGGTGCAGACCCCGAGCGGCCCGTGGGCGATGCTTGCCAAGCTCATGGCCGCCCTGGCGCCCAGCTTGGCGGCGCTCATCCTCTGGCGGGCGCGGCGTCGACATGCCCTATGGCGGACGACGTGGGGTGAACGACGGGACTCGAACCCGCGGCCACCGGGACCACAACCCGGTGCTCTACCAACTGAGCTACGCTCACCACGGCGTCAGGGGTGAGTATGCGCGGCGTCCGGCGGTGTCAATAAGCGCCTGCTCAGCTCGGTGCGAGGCGGCGCCCGTCGGGCCCTGGAATAGGCCGACGGCGCCGAGAGTTAAAGAAGCATCCCATCTCGGGCCACGCGCGTCCCTTCGACGCGGGCCCTGGCGATGGATCGTAGGCATTTTATGATCACATCCAACACGCACTCTACCGCTTCCCATTCCACCCTCGCCCCGGCCGCGTCGCAGCAGCCGTGCACCGTCACCAAGGTCGACCGCTGCGGCCGCATCCGCCACCTCGCCCAGCCGCCCGAGGCGCCGGCCGTCGACGTCTTCGCCGGCCTCGACCTGCCGC
>JBBSTS010000291.1:0-2458 GCA_038235675.1 Myxococcota bacterium
AGGCGCGACCTTTACCCAGTGACGAGTACCGCATGCCAAGCCCCGACACCGCCGCCATCGCCGACCCGAAACGAACCGACAAGCGCAAGCAGAGCCTCTACTTCCCCGAGGAGATGCTCAAAGAGATCCAGCTCGAGGCCAACCGCCAGGATCGCTCCCTCTCTTGGATCGTTCAGCAGGCCTGGCGCATTTCCCGCGCCGAAGTCATGCGCTTTCCGTCGGTGAACGACGTGGTGGGCGACGGCCAGGATGGCGAATAAAGAAGCAGCGGTGCGTGGCACTGCCCTGACGGGAAAAGTCCAACGGCACCGCCGCATCACTGCGCTCGACGACGTCGTAGCGCTGTAAAATCTCTGGATCCAGGTTGAGCCGCCGCGCGTGGTGCGAAAAAATCAGCGTTCCCGTCAGGTTCAAGCAGCGCATTGCCGCGTCGACGAGCGCCCGGTGATCGGCCTGCAGATCGAAATCGTCGCCCAGCCGCTTGGAGTTCGAGTAGGTGGGCGGATCCAAGACGATGAGGTCGAAGCTCTGACGACAGTCGCGCAAGAAAGTCGGCACGTCGGCCTGCTCGAGGCGATGGTCGGCGCTTGGCAAGCTGGCGAGGGCAAAATTGTCGGCGGCCCAGCGTAGGTAGGTGGCAGAGAGGTCGACGCTGAGGGTGCTGCGGGCGCCGCCGTGGGCGGCCGCGACGCTGGCACTGGCGGTGTAGCAAAAAAGGTTGAGGACGCGGGCCCCGGCGGCCATCTCGCAAATCCAGCGGCGCACCAGACGCTGGTCCAAAAAGAGGCCGACGTCGAGGTAGTCGCCGAGGTTGACCCAAAAGCGGTGCGGCGACTCGGCCACCATCAGACGGGGGGCGTCCGATCCACGGCCGCCGTACTGGCCGCCGTCGCGCTGGCGCTCGCGGGTTTTGAGGATGATGTGGGCCGGCAGCAGCCCGTCACAGATCTCCGGCAGGCAGTGCAGCAGCAGGCGCAGGCGGGCAGCGGCACGGGCCACAGGGATCTGCGCCGGCGCGCGGTATTCCTGCACCACCGCCCACAGAGGGCCCGAATTTTTCTCGGCATCGCGATAGAGGTCGACGGCCACCGCCACCTGGGGCAAATCGCGGTCGTAGAGGCGAAAACATCCCAGGCCCTGGCGCTGTGCCCAGCGCCGACGCTGCTGCCAGTTTTTTTGTAGCCGAGCGCGCAGCTCCTGGGCCAGCGGATCGCCAGCCTGCGCCGTCGGCGTCGTCGCCGGCACGTGCAGGTGCAGCAGGGTGGTCTCCAGGGCGCCGTTGCGCAGGCGGTGCTGTCGCTGCGCCCGCAGGCGCAGGGCAAAGCCGTGCTCGAGGTCGTGGACCAAAACGTGCGCCGTCCAACCGGCAAACTGCTGCCGCAGCACCGCCCCCAGCTCGGCGTAGAGCTCTTGCGCCGCCTGCGGCACGCCCAGGCGCTCGCCATAGGGGGGGTTGCAGATCAGGTGGCCGAGGGCTGCGGCCGGCGGCGGCGACAGTTGGCGCACGTCGGCGACTTTGACCGAGATAAAATCGTTGAGCTCGGCGCGCTGGATCGCCTGCTCGGCGATGCGCACGGCGTAGGGGTCGAGGTCGGAGCCGACCAACAATGGGGGGCCGTCCACCGGCCAGTCCGCCTGCGCTGCCCCCTGGCGCGCTGCCGCCTCTTGCCGCAGCTCCGCGAGCGAGGTGGCATGGTTGCGCTGCCAGTGCGGCGCCACCTGCTGCAGGCCAGGGGCCCGCTCCAGCTGCATCATCGCCGCCTCGATGAGCAGCGTGCCGGAGCCGCACATAGGGTCCCACAGCGGCGTCGGCGTGGCGCATGGCCAGCCGCTGCGCATCAGCATGGCGGCGGCGACGTTTTCTTTGAGGGGAGCGGCGAAGCCGGCGGGGCGAAAGCCGCGCCGATGCAGGCTCTGGCGGCAGATCTGCAGGCTGATCTGGGCGTGGCTGTGGCCGCCGTGGCAATCCTTGAGGTGCACGTCGACGGTGAGGTCGGGGTCTTTGAGGTCGATGTCGGGGCGGCTGCCGGTTTGGCTGCGCAGGGTGTCGACGATGGCATCTTTGCAGCGCAGGGCGACGAAATGGCCGTGGCTCAGGGGCCCAACGCTGCTGGGGTGCACCCGCAAACGCAGGCTGTCGCCGGGAAGCAAAAAATTGTTCCAGGCCTGCGCGGCGATGAGGGCGTAGAGGTCGTGATCGTCGTAAACGTCGCCGTGGGCGAGTGGCTGCAACAGTCGGTTGCACAGGCGCGACCACATGCAGACGCGCAGTGCCACTGCCATGCTGCCGGTAAAGTGCAGTCCTAATGGGGTGGTGGCGCTTATTTCGGCGCCGCAGGCGCGCAGCTCGTTGGCTGCGAGGTCGCCAACATAGGGTGGCACGGTGGCGAAAAATGCAGAGGACAAGGTGAGACCAAAGGCCTGACCGAACCCCACGCCGCGGGGGGAGGGGGCGGGG
>JBBSTS010000292.1:0-2455 GCA_038235675.1 Myxococcota bacterium
ATCGAAAATTACCCCGGTAAGGTGCGGTCCTACGACGACGACCGCCTCTTCATCCTCGACCGTACGCCGTTTACGCCGCCGCCCACTTCGCCCGAGGCCGAGGCGGCCGGCATCGATGCTGCCGCGCAGCGCCAGGCCGCGCGGGAGTACGGCCTCGACATCTGGCGCGAGAGCCGCAAGGTGATCTGCCTGATCTGGAACGAGGGCAAAGATCCCGGCGTCGTGCTCTACAAGGGCGGCGCCTGGGAAGATGACCTGCGGGCCTTGGCGCAGGCCTGCGACAAAAACTAGGGCCCCGGCGACAGCCGCCACTGCCGCGGCTCTAGGGGCTGCTCGGCAGGGACGGCATGTGCCAGCCTCTGAAGATATTCGGCGCGGGCGATGTTGCGGGCGCCCAGGCGGGCGGTGTTGGGATTGAGCACCTGGGCGTCGAAGAGCTCGACGCCGGCGGCCTGCAAAACCGGCAGCAGGGCTGCAAAGGCGACCTTGGCGGCGTTGTCACGGCGATGAAACATCGACTCGCCGGCAAAGAGGCCGCCAATTTGAACGCCGTAAAGGCCGCCGACCAGCGCGTCCCCCTGCCAGACCTCGACGCTGTGGGCGAAGCCCAACGCATGGAGGCGACCGTAGGCGCGCAAAAAGTTGGCGTCGATCCAGGCGCCGTTGGCGGCATGCGCCGCGCGGCAGCCCTGCATCACGGCGGTGAAGGCGACATCGACGCTGAGGGTGAAGCCGGCGCGCCGCTGCAGCTTGCCGCAGTTGCGTGGCAGGTGGGCGTCGCCGGGCAAAAACACCGCGCGCGGGTCGGGGCTGTACCAGCGCACCGGGTCGCTGCTCCAGGGGAATAGCCCCTGGCTGTAGGCGGCGAGCAGCAGGGTGGTGTCCATCGCGTCACTGACACAGCACAGCCCATCGGCGTCGATCGGCGGGCCGAAGCGGGGCAGGGCGTGAGGGGTGGGCAGCGCCATCGCCGTAGGGTTGTGCGCACCCTCGCGCACGAAGTCTAGCCAATCTGCCTTTTTTACGGTTGAAGTGCCGGCATGTCCGCTGCCGCTCTTTCGCCCACCCCTGCCCCCCGCCCCGACTGGGACGACTACTTCATGGGCTTCGCCAAGCTGGCCCAGACGCGCTCCAGCTGCCTGCGACGGCAGGTGGGGGCGGTGGTGGTCAAGGACTTCATGGTCCTGACCACCGGCTACAATGGCGCCCCGCGCGACCTGGCACACGCCGCCGAGGTGGGCTGCCTGCGCGACCAGATGGGCGTCGCCTCCGGCGAGCGCCACGAGCTTTGTCGCGGCCTGCACGCGGAGCAAAATGCCATCATTCAGGCCGCTCGCCATGGGATCTCCATCGCCGGCGGCATGATCTACTGCACCACCCACCCCTGCGTCATCTGCCTCAAGATGGTGATCAACGCTGGCCTCACCGAGATCGTCTACGAGGTCGGCTACCCCGATCCCATCGCCAAGCGCATCCTGGCAGAGTCGGGCTTTCCCATCCGCGCCCTGGTGCCCAAACGCGCGCCTGGACATCCTCGCCTGCCTATCATCAAATAACGTGCAGCTGTGGCGGCCTCCTCTCGCGCCCGCAGCCAAGGAGTTCAGGTGTCCCGGTTGGCCGAAGCGCCCTCGTTTGCTGAGCTCACCATGTTGCGGGCCCTGCGCGAAGCCGAACGTGCCCGTGGCCGCACCAGCCCCAACCCCCTGGTGGGCTGCGTCATCGTCCGCGCCGGCCGGGTGGTGGGCGTCGGCCACCACCGCAAGGCGGGCGGGCCGCACGCCGAGGTGGCTGCCCTGCGCCAGGCTGGGGCGCTGGCGCGCGGCGCCGACGTCTACACCACCCTCGAGCCCTGCTGTTTCTTCGGCCGCACCGGCCCCTGCAGCGTCGCGCTCATCGAGGCGCAGGTTGGCAGGGTGATCGTCGGCATGCGCGACCCGAACCCCAAGGTCGCCGGCGGCGGCCTGCGGCAGCTGCGCGCCGCCGGCATCGCCACCGAGCTGGGCCTGCTGGGCCCCCTGTGCCGGCGCCAGAACGCCGCCTTCATCTGCTTGATGCGCCTGGGTCGGCCGCAGGTGACCGTCAAGCTGGCCCAGAGCCTCGACGGCCGCGTCGCCACCGTCGGCGGCGACAGTCGCTGGATCACGGGCGCCGCGGCCCGCCACCACGCCCACGGCCTGCGCAACGCCCTCGACGCCATCGTCGTCGGCCGCCATACCGTTCGGGCCGACGACCCACGCCTGAGCTGCCGTCGTCGTGGCGGCCGCGACCCGTTGCGGGTGGTGGTCGACTCGCAGGCCCTCACTCCGCCGACGGCGAAGGTGGTGCAGCTGTGCCGCATCTCGGCGGCGGCCACCCTCGTCGTCGTCGGGCCGCGGGCCCCGGCGCGGCGCTGTGAGGCCCTGCGGGCGGCCGGTGCCGAGGTCGAGGAGGTGGCCGCCGACGTGGCCGGGCGGCC
>JBBSTS010000293.1:0-2451 GCA_038235675.1 Myxococcota bacterium
AATGGACGCCGCGCTTGGTGGGAGCCAGGGCGTGAATTTCGTCGACGATGACGGTGTGGACCTGCTGCAGGGTCTCGGCCACCTGCGAGCTGAGCATCAGGTAAAGGGACTCGGGCGTGGTCACCAAGATGTCGGCGGGCTCGCGGCGCATGCGGGCACGCTCGCGTGCGGGGGTGTCGCCGGTGCGGATGGCGATGCTGACCTGTCGCGGGCACTCGCCGCGCCCCTCGGCCAACTGCCTCACCCCCACCAAGGGGGCGCGCAGGTTGCGCTCGATGTCGTAAACCAGCGCCTTGAGCGGCGAGATGTAGAGCACCCGCACCGCCGCTGGCGCTTCAGGCGGCAGCTGCAGCAGGCGATCGATCCCCCACAAAAAAGCGGCCAGCGTCTTGCCCGAGCCGGTGGGCGCCAAAAGCAGCGCGTGTTCGCCGGCGGCAATGGCGGCCCAGCCGGCGCGCTGAACCGGCGTCGCCTGGTTAAAGGCCTGGGCGAACCATTGCGCCGTGGCGGGACTGAACGAGGCGGAGGACATCGAGGCGGCACAAACCTAATGACCGGCTACCGCAGCGGCCGCCGGTGCCGTCGGCGGCGCGGCGGCGGGAGCCCCAACATTTCCCGTCGGCTCCAGCAGGTCAAGGCGCGGTTGTGCCGCAGGCTCCCGCCCTAGCGCCCCGTCTCACAGATCTTTGCACCATCCTCGCTATATCAATGATAGGCCTCGTCGTCGCGCCTTGCCCTGAGCGCCAAGCCCTCGCGAGGCTGCCGCAAAGATCTGTGAGACGGGGCACCAGCCCTCAGGCCAGCTCGTCTTCGCTGCCGTCTCCGTCGTCGAGGCCCCCAGAGCCGTGCTCCTCTGCCTGCTGCGCGTTGGTGGCGCGGGCGCGAGCCACGGCGCGAGCCGTGGGCACGATGCCGAGGACCTGCGACACGCTGTCGTGGTCGCGCAGCCGACCCGAGAAGGTGTAGGTGGCCAGCAACATGCCGCTGTGTGCCCCGGCCACTGCCGCCTGCGCCAGCGACATGGCGCCGTAGGTGGCGTCCACCCCCACCAGCAAGTTCATTCGACTTTTCGGCATCAGCGGCATGGCGGCCGGCAGACGCCAGTTGGGAAGGGTTGACCCGTCGATGTGGTCGATGAAGGACATGGCGACCTCGCTTGCTTTAAATCTCGCCCACCCCAAGGATAGCGGGTGTTCGAAAGGCCGCCCGGGTAAATGATGTGCCGGAGCGCAATTCTTTACGGCATACCTGGTAAAACGGGAAAAACCGGAGGCAGACCGCGTGGCCGAGCGCCCAAAAAAAATTTGCGCCAGATGTGGCCGCAGCATGGTGTGGCGCAAGGTCTGGGCCCGCAATTGGGCGGCGGTGAAGTACTGCAGCCGAGCCTGTCGCAGCCGCCCCCCCAACGCCCGCGACCAGGAGCTCGAGGACTGCATCCTGCAGCTGCTGCAGGGGCGTCCCGGCGGCCACAGCCTCTGTCCCTCCGAGGCGGCGCGGCAGGTCTGGGGCGACACCCTGGGGCTGCAGCGGGACAACATGGAGCGTACCCGCTGCGCCGCCCGGCGCTTGGTGGCCGGCGGTCGCTTGCAGATCACTCAGCGAGGGCAGGTGGTCGAACCGGACCACGCCCGCGGCCCCATTCGCCTGCGCCTGACGCGTCGGCCACAGACCGGAGATCTTCGATGAGCGGCAACACGTTCGGACGCGCCTTCTGCGTCACCACCTTTGGCGAATCGCATGGCGGCGCCGTCGGCGCCGTGGTCGACGGCTGCCCGGCGGGCCTGCAGCTAAGCGTCGCCGATCTCCAGCGCGACCTCGACCGCCGCCGCCCCGGCCAGAGCGCCCTGACCACGGCGCGCCAGGAGGCCGACAGGGTGCAGATCGTCTCTGGCCTAGTCGACGGGATCACCTTGGGAACCCCCCTGTGCATGTGGGTGGGCAACACCGACGCCCGCCCCACCGACTACCGCGCCGATGCCGCCATCTTTCGACCCTCCCACGCCGATGCGACGACGCAGGCCAAATATGGTCGTCGTGCCCCCTCAGGCGGGGGCCGTGCCAGCGCGCGCGAGACCCTCGCGCGGGTCGCCGCCGGTGCCGTCGCCAAGGCGCTACTGCGGCAGCAATGCGGCACGGAGGTGCTGGCGTTGGTGACGCAGGTGCACACCTGCATCGCGCCGTACGACTTGACCGACTCGACCGTGGTCGCGCGCCTCGACGCGGCAGAGATCGAGGCGCAGACGCTGCGTTGCCCGGACGCGCGTGTCGCCGCCGAGATGGAGGCGATCATCGCGGCGGCGAAGGCGGCGGGCGATTCGGTCGGCGGCGTCATCGCCGGCGTCGCCCGCGGCGTGCCCGCTGGCTGGGGCGAGCCGGTTTTCGACAAGCTCGAGGCGGATTTGGGGCGCGCCCTGCTGAGCATTCCCGCCTGCAAAGGCTTCGAGGTCGGCT
>JBBSTS010000294.1:0-2446 GCA_038235675.1 Myxococcota bacterium
CCGAGGCGCAGCTCGACCGCTTCATGCTGGTCATGGAGCTGACCTACCCCGACTTCGACGCCGAGGTGGCGCTCTTGCGCCGCACGCCTGCAGCGGCACAAGCGGCGCCATTGCCGCCGCTGTGGACCGCCACCCAGCTGCAGGCGATCCAAAGCTTGGTCGGCCGGGTGCCGGTGGCCGACGCGGTGCTGGCCGAGGCGGTGCGGCTGGTGCGCGCGACGCGGCCGGGCGCCGCCGAAGCCCCGGCCGAGGTGCGCAGCTGGGTCAGCCAGGGTGCCGGTTCGCGGGCGGCACAGCACCTGTTGCGGGCGGCACAGGCGCGGGCGCTGCTGCAGGGGCGCGCCGCCGTCGACCACGCCGACGTGCACGCCCTGGCGGTGCCGGTGCTGCGCCATCGTTTGGCCCTGAGCTTCGCCGCCCAGGGCGAGGGGATCGGTGCCCTCGAAGTGCTGCAGCACCTGCTGCTGGCTTGAGAGCGGCAGAGCTGGCGCAGGCGGTGGCGGGCCTGCACCTCTGGCCGCGCGACGGCAGAGGGTCTGGGAGCGGCGGCCAGCATTTCAGCCTACAGCCCGGCCAGCAGGGTAGCTTCCGGGAATATCGCCCCTACCTTCCCGGCGACCCACTGCGGCGCCTCGACTGGCGCGCTTTCGCCAAAACCGAGAAGTATTTCGTCCGCCTGCACCACGATGAGCAGCCGCAGCCACTCACCTTGTTGCTCGATGCCTCCGGCTCGATGGGCTTCGGCAGCGCTTTGTCGGGCTCCAAGCTGCAGGTTGCCGCCCGTCTGGCCCTGTGCATCGCCTGGCTGGCCCTGCGCCAGGGGGACGCGGTGGGCCTACAGCTGGCGGCCGCCGACGCGCCGCAGGGCGGCGCCCCCAGCCACCACGCGGGGGCGTGGGCGGCGCTGCAGGCGACCTTGGCGCGCCTGCAGCCAGGCGGCAGAGCGCAGCTGTCGGCGGCGGTCACGCGCCTCTTGGCGCAGCGCAGCAGCAGCGGCCTGGTCGTGGTGCTCAGCGATTTGCTCGACGACGACGCGGGCCTTTTGCCCGCCTTGGCGGCCCTGCAAAAACGCGGCCACGTCGTCAGGGCGGTGCAGGTGCTCGACCCGCAGGAGCTCGACCTCAGCCTCGAGGGCCCCGGCGTGCTGCAGGACATGGAGGGCGACGCCAGCCTCTTCGTCGACCCCCTGCGGCACCGAGGTCGCTACCGCCAGGCGCTGCAGGCCCTGCTGGATGACCGGCGTCGCGCCCTGCACAGCTGCGGCATCCCCCTCACCCTCGCCCGCACCGACCAGCCGCTGCGCGAACTGCTGCGGCAGTTGCTGGCCTGAGGCCCCGCCGTCGCGCAAGTCAAACGGACCACACTTCAACTCGCAGGTAACAAATGCAGGGGGCGGCCGCGGTGGCCGCGCAGCATCTTTTTTTGCGTCGTCGGTGCCGGCAGCGGCGCCCCAACGCTGAAGGTGCGCACCAGGCGCTGTCGTTCGTTGGCGAAGCGGCCCTCGACGCTGACCACCAAGGTGCCCTGCGGCACCTCCTGCTCGAAGCCCACGGTCAGCTGCGCGCAGCCGCCCGCCGCCACGTCGCGCCTCGCTAGGCGCCGCGTCGGCTGCAGCAGCGCCAGGCCATCGACGCCGCGCACCTGCACCTCGACCTGCTGCGCCGCCACCGCAAACTGCAGCCGCACGACGGCGCCGGCGAGGCTTACCTCGGCCTCCACCCGAACCGGCGGCTGTGGCTTGGCGGCGGCGACGGCCGGCATCCATGCGAGAATTAAAAGGAGTGCATGTGCAGCACGCATGTCGCCTCCGCATCGCCGGGCGTGGCGATGGTCAAAGTGTAGTCTTCGCCGGCGTAGGCCAGCCAGGGTCCGACGTGCTGACGCGCCCGCGCCAAGAGGCTCGGGCCTGGCGTCCCCTCGCGGCGCCCATACAAAGACAGCTGCGGCGCCTGCAGACAGTCGACCGTGGCACGGAGGCGGCCGCCGGTGCCGCGGATGCGCACGAATCGGCGGCGGCCCAGCGCCAATGCCTCAGCGCCGTCGCGACGGGCCAGAAGGCTGTGGCTGGAGGCCCACTCGGCATAGAGCGGCGAGGGAGCGATGGCGCTGCCGCCAAAGGGGTCGTCGATGGGGACCAGGCCGTAGGCGGCGCAGAGCGCGTCGACGGCCGGCGAAGCCTGTGGCCGCAGCTGCTTGAGGCCGGCGATGAAGGAGAACAGGCTGGTAAAGGCGAGCTCCTGGGCATGGGCGCCGTGCAGGACGTCGAAGAGTGCCCCCATCCCCAGCTGCAGCTCGGCGGCTTCGTCGGCGGCCGCCGCCTCACGACGGCCAAAGAGGTCGAACAACAGGCTGTGCACCGCGCGCTCAGAGGCGTAGCCCGGCACCGGCGCAGCCCATGGCCGCGGCAGCAGGGTGAAGGAGAAACCCTGCGCCTGCTGCGGGCCCA
>JBBSTS010000295.1:0-2441 GCA_038235675.1 Myxococcota bacterium
AGGCCCAACCGCGGTCGGTCGGCGTAGAGCTCGCGCAGCACGCCCAAAAGGCGCACGAGTCGCTCCCTTGGCAGCGCCAGCGTTTTGCCGTCCTCCAAGGGCACGTACATGTGTTGAGCGCTGCTCTGCGCCATGGCCGACGGCTCGAGTCCCCAATCGGGCTGCTTGAGGGCATGTTGGAGGATGGGCACCAGCGCGTAGGGCTTGCCGCCGACGTGAATGTCCATGGCCAAGTCGAACCCCAATCCCCCCGACGCTTCGTCGTCCTGGACCTCGACCTCCCAGGCCTCGTCGTCGGCCTGCAGGGCCTCCTGATGAAGGCGAGGATCGCCACTGAGCTGCCACCCCGCCGCTTTGAGGGGCGCCAATTGGCGGGCGGCATGGTGGGCGACGGCCTGGTGGTCGGGCAGCGCCAACGTCGCCGCCCCATCCTCGCCAAACTTCCAGCCCGCCTGCGCCAGGCCCTGTTGGGCAGCCTGCTCGGCGGCGGCGTCGCGAACGTGGCAGACGAGGGTGTCGCCCTGGAGTTGGTAAACAGGAGAGGTGTCGGCGGCGCTGCCCGCCGCAACGCGGTGGTCGCCATAGGTAAACTGCAGCTTGCTCTGCAGCTGCACGTCGGACGCGCCGGGCTTCGACGCCAGCTCCAGGTGGGGTTGCGGCGCTAGCGCGACGCGTTGCACGTCGTAGGCTTTGGGGGCAGGGATGAGCGCCTCGAGCTCAGGGGGAAAGGCCCGCAAAAACTCTGGTACTTCGTCGGGCTGCAGGGCCGGCGCGCTGGCCAGCAGCGTCACCAGGGGGTCGGGCAGGTCGCACTGCAGCCGCCCGACCACGCCCTGTTCGAGGTCGACGTAACAGAGCGGCTCAAACAGCAAAACGCTGGCAAACGGCTGCTCGGAGCTGAGATCGAGGCGCTGGCGCCCGTCGGTGCCGAGCTGCCATCGCAGGCCCGCGACGCGCGGTGGTGCCCAGCGCAGCAGTTTGAATACTTCTGCCTGGATCCAGAAGCATTTATGGGTGTCAACGAGGGTTCGCAGGGCGCCATAGGCACGGCTGCCGCTGTAGAGTGCGCCTGGAGGGGGGACAGGCTGAAAGTCGGCGAGCCCGTCCGTTTCCTCGGATCCTGCGGCAAAGGCACGAAAATCGCGCTGGACCTCGGCGTCTTCCTCGCTGTAGCGCCAGGCGGCCGCGTCGACAGAGCGGCGCAGCGGGCGCACCTCACGAAGGCTGCCCTGACGGTCCCATTTGGGGCGGGCGCCCTCGACCTGCAGCTGCTCTAGCCATCGCGAGGGCTGCAGGTGTCCGACGACGAAGATGAATTTGGGGCGGTCGGACGCTGCAGGGGGCAGCGCATGCGCCGCATCGCCATCGGGTTGCAGCCGTGCTTGCGCCCGCCGCAGCCAGCTGGCCGGCGGCTCGGCCACCTCGGTCACCTTGGCCGCCGACGGCGGCAAATTTGCCTCGCCCTGGCCGTCTGTGAGCAGCTCCCAAATGGCATAGGCGGCGGCGACGCCATGCTTGCACTGGTAAACCACCGGGCAGCTGCACATCGTCTCTTTGAGGACGAGGGTGTCGGCCTCTTCCACGAATGTGATCCCGACCTGATAGGTCCGCCGGCCGCTCCCGGCGACGCGCGCGTGCCAGCGACCTCCCTGATCTGGCTCGCAGGACTGTACATGGCCCTGCTGCCAATAGGCTTGGCCGCGCTTCAATATACCCGCGTCAACGCGGAGAGTCAGAGTCTTTGTCACGATAAAGTCTATATCACGTTGCCCCTGCACCGTGGCCAGATCATCAAGCTCCTGGTGGCGTTTTCCAATCCATATTGGCCCTGAAATTCATAGTTGGGTGCTCAGGGAACTTCTTTCCCGCGACATAAGGCGACGAGACCTTGGCGCAAAGTGCGGGCGTCTGGCAGCAGCTTCTGCGCCAAGGCCTGTACCTGGGGGCCGGCGCGCTCGTGTCGGCTCAGGCGCGTGTAGGCTTGCAGCATGGCGGCGCCGTTGTTGAACATGGCGAGGGCGGCGACGCGCCTGCCGAAGCGCGCCGACCCACGCCCTTTGAAGGCGTTGGCCTTTGCACTCCAGCTCGGCTGTGCCGCAGGCGCCTTTTGCTCGGCGAGGAGGCCCTGCCAGGCCCCCAGGTGTTCGCTGGCCTGCTGTGCCCAGTGGTTGAACGGGGCGGCGGGGGCTCTCGAGTTCTTGGCCGCCTCAGAGAAGGCCGCCTCGCAGTCCATCAACAGGCGGGCAGCCTGGGTGGCCATCGCCAGAGGATCGTTTTGGCAGCCGACGTTGCTCCACATAAACATCTCCAAAAAGGGGTTACGGCAACAGAATGGGCACGCCCTGTCCACCGCGCCAGGGTCGCACCTGCCGCCACGAGCCTGCCGGGGGGGCAGACGCGTTGCAAGTGTTCTGGATCTGGAGGAGAAGGTCGCCATGTCG
>JBBSTS010000296.1:0-2431 GCA_038235675.1 Myxococcota bacterium
CCTTTTTTCACCCGCCGTGCCTCCCCGATCTTCGCCCGGATAGGGGAGCCGGCGCAGTAAAAAAGGGAGGCTTTGGGTCTGGGGGGCGTGCGCCGCCCCTCCAGCAGGCTCGCTGGCTTCCCTTGAGGCGTGTTAAAAGAAGAAATTGAAAATAAAGATAGAAGAGAGAGAGAGAGAGAGGGAGAGAGAGAGAGAGAGAGAAGCGTGGCGAGGGTGTACGTTGGTGAGATGATCTTGACTTGGGGTTTCGGTGATTGTCGGGGTGGTACCTGGGGTGGGGGTTTGATAGCGCTTGGGTGTGAAAACTCTACTCGTTCTGTGTTTGGCCCTTGGGGCGCCATCGGCGTCGCCTGGTGAGAAGGTTGCGAATTTGGCGAAGGCTTCTGATGAGGCCTCGGCGGGGGCTTTGGCGGGGGATTTGCAGCGGGCTTATGCTTCGGCGGGGGATATGACGGGGCGGTTTACGCAGGTCTATCGGGATAGTTTGCGGCACAAGGAACGGCGGGAGTCAGGGCGGCTTTGGGTCAAAGGAGATGGGCGGGTGCGTTGGACCTATGAGGTGCCTGAACGTAAAGAGTTTATTTATAATGGGGCGACGGCATTTTTTTATGAGCCGCAAAGTGCGCAGGTGACGGTTTTCGAGCACTTTGCGCAGACGCCGCTGGCACATGCGATGCAGTTTCTTTGGGGGGCGGGGGACCTGCTTCAGAGCTTTGATCTGCGGCTCTCGCGCGGGGAAGCAGACTGCCCCACGCTGCAGGGCGGCGAGGTGGCGCTGCGGCTGCAGCCCAAAGAGAGCCTGGCCACGGTGGACCACGTTTATTTGGTGTTTAAGCGGGCGGGACTGCGGGTGGTGCAGTCGCGGGTGGTCGATCCGCTGGGCAATACGACCGATTACCTCTTCGAGCAGACGCAGTTCGGAGCGGTCATTGCGCCGTCGATTTTTGCCTTTCGTATCCCGGAGGGGGTGGACGTGCTGCGCGCCAATTCGGCCCAAAGCCCACAGCCTGCTGGCGCCTCCGGGCTGGTGCAGCCGGCGGCTAAATTGCCAGGTCAAACTCCCGCAGCGCTTGATTGAGGGATACTTTGCGGTCGGTTTGAGGGGTGCGCTCGCCGACCAAGAGGGCGCAGGCTACCTGCATGGGGCCGGCCGGGTAGTTTTTGGTGCGGGTGCCGGGGATGAGGATGCTGCGCGGCGGCACGATGCCCTTGTGGACCACGAGGGTGGGGCCGCGGACGTCGAGGATGGGGGTGCTGGCCGTCAGGCAGACGCCGGCGGCCAGCACCGCCTCGGCACCGACGCGCACGCCCTCGACCAAGATGCAGCGTGAGCCGATGAAGGCGCCGTCTTCCACCACCACCGGCGCCGCCTGTGGCGGCTCGAGGACGCCGCCGATGCCGACGCCGCCGCTGAGGTGGACCTGCCTGCCAATCTGAGCGCAGGAGCCCACCGTCGCCCAGGTGTCGACCATGCTGCCGGCGCCGACGTAGGCGCCGACGTTGACGTAGGCGGGCATGACGATGCAGCCCGGCTCCAAAAAAGCGCCGTAGCGCACGGCGCCGGGGGGGACCAGTCGGACGTTCTGCTCCTGCAGCCGACGCTTCAGGGGGAGCTTGTCGTAGTAGGTATGGGGGCCGACGTCGATGCGGGCCATCGGCTGCTGGCGGAAGTAGTGCAGGATGGCCTGTTTGACCCACCCCTGTACTTCCCAGGTGCCCTGGGGAGGCGTCGGCGGCAGGGCGACGCGCAGCTGGCCGCTGTCCAGGGCCTCCATCACTTCGGCGATGCAGGCAGGCGACGGGTCGCCCGCTTCGATGGCGGTGCGGTGGGAGGTCCAGGGCATGGGGCGATGGCCTACCATCCCGATGGGGTTCTTGGCAAAGGCCGTGGCCCAATGGTACGGTCGCCGCGATTTCCCCTCTTTGGCTTCAAGGGATTTGGCAATGGCAGCTTGGTGGCGAAGTTTTATTCCGACGAAAAATGACCGCGAAATTCGTCGCCTCACCAGCAAACTGGCCGCCATCGCTGCCTTCGAGCCGGGGCTGCAGGCGCTCTCGGACGCGCAGCTGCAAGAGAAGACCACCGAGCTGCGGGCCCGCTTCGCCGAGGGCTTCGCGGCGTTGGGGGGTGACCCCACCGTCCATACCACGCCCGCGCACACCAAGCAGGAGCTGCAGGCTGAGCGCCGGCGGGTCGATGCGGCACTGGCGCCGCTGTTGCCGGAGGCGTTTGCGGTGGTGCGTGAGGGCTCGCGCCGCGTGTTGGGCCTGCGCCACTACGACGTGCAGATGATCGGCGGCATGGTCCTGCACGAAGGCAAGATCGCCGAGATGAAAACGGGCGAGGGCAAAACCCTCGTGGCCACCCTGCCGGTCTACCTCAATGCTTTGGCGGGACGCGGCGTCCACGTGGTCACCGTCAACGAGTATC
>JBBSTS010000297.1:0-2423 GCA_038235675.1 Myxococcota bacterium
AGCTGGTTTGGCGTGTCCTGCGGTAGTGCTCCGCTAGAAGTCATCAAAGCATACATCGACGGCCAGAGAAGGCCGACGAGTTGAAACGGGCGAGTACGCCCGTGGGGCTCTGCATCCCGGGCCTGAAGGCCCAGGTTTTCCACCCCAAAGCGAGGATAAAAGCCTGACGCCAGGCCAAACTTTGCGCATCATCGTGCGCCAAAAAGCTGTCAGGAAAGCCGCCTCGCGTCCACAGACGACGAACTGCGCCCTGACTGTCGTTAGGCGCCATAGTGGGATCGACTTCGCCCAGATGAAAGGGGGCAAGCTCTGAGTAGGCAATCCGACCCGCGAGGCTTTCCGCCGATTGATGCAGCATATCAAGGCTGGCTGAGCCAAGTACCAGAAATTGCCCCGTGCGGTGTCCGGCCCGTCGGCGACGGTCGACTTGGCCCCGCAGGGTCGCAAAGATCTCTGGCAGACATTGCACCTCGTCCAAAACTACCAATTTTCCAGCGCTGGCCTGAAAAAAAGAATCAGAGTCGAGTACCTTGAGCCGATCCTGGGGATCTTCGAGGTCTAAGTAGCTGGCTCTGTCCGGATGGGCGTCAACCCATTGCAAGGCCAAGCTCGTCTTACCAACTTGGCGTGGGCCGAGGATGCCTACGACGGGAAACTGCTGAAGTAGCTCTGTGAATCGAAATCTTGCCCCTGCTGGGCCGGTTGACCAAGCGACTGTCCTGCCGCCATAGTCGGGCCTTGGCTGGAAGAAAAAGACATATCCTCATTGCGCTGTTGGCGCTGTTGGCGCTGCGCGGCCTGCTGCAGCAGCTGCGCGGGGGCCAGGATGTGCCGGCTGGTCGCGGTGCGGTGGGAGAGCTGGCGCCCGATCTGGTCCTGCAGCCACTTGCGCCGCAGAGCGGCCCGGAGCAATCGCTTTATGCCTGGCGCGGCCGCTGGGTGATCTTGGACTTTTGGGCGACGTGGTGCGTGCCCTGCCGCCGCAGCCTGCCGCAGCTCGCCGCCCTGGCGGCGCGCTACGGCAGCGCGAAGGTGGCGCTGCTCAGCGTCCACGTCGGCCTGCAGGCGCCTGCGGCCACCTCCACCGAGCAGGCGGCGGTCGAGGCGGCGCGCACGCAGGCGGCCGCAGCGCAGGCGCCAGTTTACTTCGACCGTGCCGCCGGCCAGCGCATACCGCTGAGCCACGCCTTTGCCGTCGAGGCGATACCCACCACCGTCCTGATCGATCCCAACGGGCGCATCCATCAGCGCACGATGGGGCAGCTCGCCCCCTTGGCCGCTGCCCTCGCGGCAGCGCTAAAGTGAGGGAGGCGGCCTGGTGCCCCGCATCACCGCACTAACCCCGCCGCCAGCCCTCTAATTTGTCGCGCAGCAGGGTCGAGGAGAGGCGCGAGCCGTAGTCGATGTTGGGCTTGGTGTAGAGGATGTCCATCACGGTCTGGGCCAGCGGCTCGGGCAAGTCCTCGGGCAGGCATTTGCGGATGGCGTCTTCTTTTTGCTCCAAAACGGCGACGATGCCGGAGATCAGCGCGCTGCGCCGCGGGTCGTCCACGTCTTCGGCCAAGGCACGCAGCAAGAAGCGCAGCAGCGGATCGTGCAGGCGCTTGAACATGCGCGTCAGGCTGGGATTGTTCTGCTCCGCGAATTTGCTCAGCAAGTGGATGCCGGCCAGGTCCTCCTGCAGCCCCTGCAACAGGGCGGCGCGGCCCTCCTCCTGGCGCGCCAGGCGCGACAAGAAGGGCGTCAGCACCCACAGGCGCTCCCAGCGCACCCGCACCTCGCTGGACTCGGAGGCTGCCAACAAGGCGGGAATGTCACCGTTGCGAGCGCGGCCCAAATACAGCAGGCTGCTGTAGACCTGCGTGCCGCGCACGATGTTGTCGCAGGCGGCGCCTATCTGCTCGACCTCGAGGGCAGGGATCTGCTCGTCGAGGACGAAGCGGCCCTCCTTGCCGACCTTGAGGCCGCCCAGTGGCCGGTTGTTGCGTGGGTCGGTGGGTCCGAAGCGGCGCCCGGCGCCGTCCGAACGATCGATGGGAAGGTAGGTCATCCCATCTTCGTTCGGGCCAGGCGGCCTGCGGCGAGGGCTCAGCGGCTGGCCTTGGCCAGCCGCTCGCCCACCGTCTTCCAGCAGACGTTGGCGAAGAAGGCATCCAAATACTTCGGCTTCGCGGTGCCGTAGTCGATCATGTAGGCGTGCTCCCAGCAGTCGAGCGCCAACAAGATCTCTTGGTGTGCCGGCAGGCCGATGTGGTGCTCGTAGATAATGTAGTTGTGCAGGCGCTGGTCGACGCGGTTGAAGGTGGTGACCACCCAACCCGGCGTCGAAGCAGCGGTGCCGCGCACCTCTGCCTGCCAACGGTCCCACGACCCAAAGGAGCCCTCGATGGCGCTCACCAGGTTGCCGCCGGGGGCCGCCTCGG